>JALYLL010000130.1 GCA_030774255.1 Chloroflexota bacterium
CGTGGCTGGCGGCATCAGGCGTGGCGCCCGCCGATCGCATCGGCGTCATCGGCGGGTCGTACGGCGGATTCATGACCCTCGCGGCGATCACGTTCTGCGCGGACCGAAAGTGGGCCGCGGCGGTCGACATCGTCGGCATCGCGAGCTTTGTGACCTTCTTCGCTCGGACCGCCCCGTGGCGGCGACCCCTCCGCGCCGCGGAGTACGGCGACCCGGAGAAGGACGCCGACTTCCTCGAATCGATCTCGCCGCTGAACTTCATCGATCGCATCGAGGCGCCGCTTATGGTCATCCACGGCGCGAACGACCCACGCGTGCCGGTGGAAGAGGCCGAGCAGATCGTCTCGACGCTCCGTTCACGCGGCCGTGAGGTCGACTACCTGCGCTACGAGGACGAAGGCCACGGCCTCGCGAAGGCGAAGAACCGTGCCGACGCTTGGCCCAAAGTTGTGCGGTTCTTCGAAAAATACATGGGGCCGACGAGCTAGCGCGCACCGAGACGCCGCACGGTCGACAGCCCGAGCAGCGTCGGGGTCTTCTGAGCGAGCGGCCCCTGGCTGGCGGTCCATCACGATCCCACGAGGGGCCGAGCGAAGAAGACCCCGGCGCTGTTCACTGCCTCTAAGAAGACCCCGACGCTGCTCCACCCGCTCCCTTGTCGCACCCGCAACGCGAGCGAGCTCGTTATTGGCTCGGGATCGTCCAGTCGGCGGGCACGATGTGGATCCAGGTCTGACCCGGCTCGAGCCGAACGGCCTCGCCGCTCGCGTTCCGGAGCGTGAAGACGTCGAAGATGTCGGGTCGCGTCCAGGTGACGTCCTGGCGCTTGCCGTCGCGGAAGATCGAGCCGTTGCCCGTCCCGACGAGCGTCATGTCGAGCTTCGGGTTGCCCGCCGGATCGAGTCCGAAGTCGGTGGTGAAGTGGACCTCCGTCTGGATCACGACGATGTTCTTTGCCGCCACCGCTTCGCCGGTCTGCCCGTCCACCTCGCGAACGCCGTCTTGGAAGCGCGCGTACGAGCGGCTCGCCGGGTCGTACCGGTAGCCCACCGTGAACAGCGCGCGGTACGGGATGGTGATCGAGCTCGCGTCAATGCTGCCGACCATTCCGCCGGCGAGGGGATCGGTCACCGAGGGCGGCAGGAAATTCCATGACGGGATGCTCACCGGCTGGTCGCCGTCGGGCGCTCCGGCAAGCGCGTCGCGCAGATTGCGGTAGGTGGTGAAGTAGTTGTACGGCGCCTCGCGGAAACCGACGCGATAGCCCCACCCGTACCCCGGCGCGAGATCGAGGTACCGATCGACGACCGCCGCGTCGTAGTGCAGCTTCATCAGCTCCTCGGGACCGCCGCCCGAGTAGACGAACGCCGCGTTAAGGCTTGGGATGATCGGCGTGTCGGTCATGCGCGCACTGCGAACCGAGCCGATCACGTCCGGGTCCTTTGACTGGAAGACCGCGGCGAGGCGCGTCGTGAGCCCTTCCACGAGCCACTCGTACACCTGATCGGCCTTGGTGATGCTGTAGTGCGGGCGCGCGTGAGGATTGTTGTCGATCTTCACGTACAGCGGTCGCTTCGACGCGGAGCCGCCCGCCAGCGGCATTCCGGTGAGCGGCCAGCGCGGACAGACCGTCTCTTCGGATGTGGATGTCACCTTGAACCCGCCGCCCATGTTCCGAAGAAAGTTGCTATGTACGAGCACGCCGTCGGCCGGGGCGACGGCAGCGACGTCCACCCGGCGGTCATTGTTCCAATCGCCGAGGAGCACGGCCGTCGCTCCCGCGCAGGCGGAGCCCGCGGGCAGCGATGCCCAGCCGCCGAAGCCGTTGGCCGGCTTGAAGGAGCTGCCGGAGTCGAAGACCTGCACCTTCGCGCTCCCATCGGCATCGCCGTAGACCGCGACGAGATCGTCCTTCCCGTCACCGGTCACGTCCGCCGCGCTGATCGAGGCGCGAGTGAGGTCGTACTCGCCCTCGTTCGTTTGGTAGACGTTGTCCATCAGGGCAAGGCCGTTCGGATTGGGATCGAACACGAGCAGCCGCGCCTTGGCGTTCGGCGCCTGATAAAGCGCAGCGATCTGCTGCGCGCCTCCGCTGCGCGTGAACCGGCCGACCGCGAAGCGTGCGAGCGAGAGGTCGAACTTCGCCTGCCCGGAGTCGTACGCGCCCTGACTGCCGCCGAAGGTGAAGGCCGATCCCGTCGACTCGAAATAGTGAATGCGCATCTGGAAGTTGTCGTACTGGTACGCCACCATGACGCCGTCGTGGCCATTTCCTCCGAAGTTGCCTCCGACGATGCTCCGTGCCCGGTTCCAGATGTAGTTCTCGCCGTCCCACCACTTCTCCGCGGGGCTGAAGCTCGCCCCGGTCGAACGGAAGACGAGCAGGCCTGACTTGTATTCGCTCTCGTCATAGAGCGCGATCAGGTCGTCCTTGCCGTCAGCGGTGACATCCGCGACGGCGAACTTCGCGCGGTTGAGACGGAACGTGTTGGGTCCGGTGGTCAGCCACACGGCGTCCGTGAACGATTCGCCGCTCGCGTCCGGCTCGCGCAGCGCGATCTGCAGGCTCGCGTCGCCGACGCCGGGTTCGAGCAACGCGATCTGCGACTTGCCGTTCCCTCTGAAGTCACCGCTCGCGACGACGCCCGCGCCGACTTGACCGACTGAGCGGGCAGGTTTGAGCGGAGGGATCGGTGTCGCGGTGGGGGCTGGAGTAGCTTGCGCCTGCTCGGTGGGACTGGGCGTCGCCTGCGGGGTCGACGCGGTGCAGGCGATGAGCGCTACGGTCGCGAGTGCAAGCGCTCGCGCTGTGATGACCGGACTATGAAGCAACCCGCCCCGCATGATGCGGCACGGCGCACGCTTTATGCCAGCAGTCGGGGAACCGACGGCGAAGCCGCCTGCCGGTCGGGCAAGCAGGAGTTAGGTGGCGGTGCGCTTGGGAACGAAGCGGACAGCGGTCTGGAGACCGCGCGGGTGCTCTTCGAGCTTGATGTGCTGGTAGTTGTGGACGCTGACCTCATGTTGTGTGCGGAGGAGGCTCGCGGCGGTGAGCGCCGGCATCGAACCTTGGGTGGTCACCACGAAACACTCGCGGCATCCGGCGAATCGGCAGGGAAAACCACCTGACCTCATGCGGGCCGCCTTTCTGGCCGTCAATGCGGCCCGCGTAGATATCAGCGTACAACCAAAGTGGCCCATTACGAGGGGGCAGATGCGGTCTCTAAGCGATCGGACCGGTATGCTTATGACAACTCAATCGGGCCGTGAGAAGAGATATGTGCCGGGCCGCATCAAGCGGCCCGTTTTTTCTAGCCCCCAGGAAGGACCTCGCTTTACTTGATCACTCTTGCTCCAGACCTTGATCGCGCCACGGGCGACCTCGGTTGGACGACCCTCACGCCGATCCAGGATCTTTCGATCCCGCACCTTCGCGCCGGACGCGATCTCTTCGCACAGGCGCAGACCGGCACCGGAAAGACCGGCGCCTTCGCCCTCCCAATCCTCGAGCGGATCAACGGCCGCGCGACCTCACCGTTCGCGCTCGTGATCGTGCCGACGCGCGAGCTCTGCGCGCAGGTCGCCGCCGAGTTCGAGGCGCTGGGACGCCATCGCAACGCGCGGATCGTCGCGCTCTACGGCGGTGTCGGCTACCGCGATCAGGAGCTGGCGCTGCGCCGTGGCGCTCACGTCGCTGTGGCGACGCCCGGTCGCCTGCTCGACCTCGTGGCCCGTCGGACGTGCAACCTATCCAAGGTTCGCGTGCTCATCCTCGACGAGGCAGACCGCCTGCTCGACCTCGGGTTCGCACCCGGCATCGCGAGGATCGTCAAGCTCATCCCGGAATCGCGCCAGACGGCGCTCTTCTCGGCAACGCTCACCGCGGACGTCAAGGCGATCGCCCAGCGCTACACGAAGAACCCCGCGACCGTCGCGGTGCGCCCGGAGACGCCGACGGTCGACGCGATCGACCAGGCCTGGATCGAGGTGCGCGAGGCCGACAAGGTCGGCGCGCTCCACGAGCTCCTCGGCCGGGACGGCGTCGAGCGCACGCTCGTTTTCCGTCGCACGAAGTACGGCGCGGACAAGCTCGTGAAAGCGCTCGGCCGGCTCGGTCGTCCGGCGCGGGCCCTCCACGGTAACGTCGGCCAGCGCGAGCGCGAGCGCGTGCTCGAGGGCTTCCGTCGCGGGACATTCCCGACGCTCGTCGCGACGAACCTCGCGGCGCGCGGCATCCACGTCGACGATATCGGCCACGTCGTGAACTACGACCTCCCCGAGAACGCCGACACCTACGTCCATCGCGTGGGTCGAACAGGGCGAGCCGGTCGGCGCGGGATCGCCTACACGTTCGTGAACGAGACACAGCACAAGGACTTTGAAGACATCCGTCGGCTCGCCAAGGTGGCCTTTCGGCGCGAACGGCTCACCACTCCGCCCGCGGCCGCGGCCGCGCTCGCGAACGGCGGAGCGACGACGGCACCCGGGCGCCGGATGGCGCACACTCGACGTTGGGCATCAAGATCAAGATCGAGCTCGAGATCACGCAGACCGGTAAGGGGGCAGAGCTAGGTGGGAAGAAAGAAGCGCATCGGCTTCGCCGACCTTCAGGCGACCCACGGCGAGCTTGACCGTGGCGAGCTCCGCTGCCCGGAGTGCAAGCGGAGCGTGGCGGAAGCGGACGGTCTCCGTTTCGTTCCAGCCCTCGGCCAGACGGAGTCGTCGCTCGCGACGCTCAGTTGTCCGCGTTGCCGAACCATGATCAGTATTCGCTTCATCGCCGCCCACTAGCGCCGAGGCGAAATTTCCCCCATTCGGCCTATAGGAAGTACCGGCCAGGCATAGGACCCTTTTCGGAGCCGGAGGCGATAAATGAGCTGGATGCCCGACCAGGAGCCGACCCCACTACGTTTGCGTCTTGGACCCCGATCGGAGGTCCCGCTTCGCCCCGCCTTCGAAGACGCCCTGACCGATAGCCCCTTCGACCCCGCCAACGACGACGGCCGGCCGATGGAGCTGCCTGGAACGATCGAGATTCCCGCGGTGACCTCCCAGGCGTCGCCCACGCCCGTCGAGGCGAAGGATCCGCTCCGCGCCGCGGCGAGCGAAGAGCTCCAGCGCGCGATCGAGCAGACCTCCGATCGCGTCGAGCGTTGGATGGCCGATCAGCGACGCCGATTGGGCATCGGCATCGACGCGATGGTCGCCTCTCTCAAGGAGCAGCGCGACACCGAGGTTTCCCGCATCGAAGAGTGGAAGACCGCCGAGCGCGAGCGCGCCGAGCGCCAGCTCGCGGAGGAGAAGGAACGGTTCCACGGACAGCTGATGGAAGAGCTCGTCGAGTTCGAGCAACAGCTCGGCGAGCGCCTGCGCGAGCAGGAGGAGCGCCTCGCCAGGTGGTGGGACGAGGCCGAGCAGCTCACGAAGAAGCGCTTTGCCGACTTCGGCCTGTCTTCGGAGGCGAGCGACTCTCCGAAGGCCTGACCCACCGCGACTACGGCGCTGGATTCACCAG
>JALYLL010000131.1 GCA_030774255.1 Chloroflexota bacterium
GTGAAGTCCCACGCGATGTCGATGCCCTCTTCCTTGTAATAGCCGAGCTCCTTCGCGACGATGACCGGCATCGACGGATTCGCCTGGACCGTGAACCCGAAGAGCCACTTGAATGGGACGACGGCGCGTGTCCCGCCCGATGCCGAGGGTGACGGCGACGTCGCCCCGGGTGTGCACGCAACGACCGCGGCGGCGGCGGCGGACACCAGTACCTGACGGCGCGTGAGTCGTAACTCGCTCATGCTCGGGTCTCCTTCTCTTCCTCTTCCTCTTCGGTGTACCCCAACGCCACGGGCGTCTCGCTTGGCGAGGCGCCATATTCCCATGCGGGACAGTGCCAGCCGAGCATAGACCCGTCAACAGCGACGCGCGGTCGCGGGGGTACAGGGCGGCTTGACGGAAGAGGCGCCAAGCCCGAGCGTGCTCGCGATGCGCGTGAATGAGGCGATCGCGAGGATCCTCCGCGTCGAAGGTGTCGAGTTTCTCTTCTGCTTTCCCGCCCATGGCGTGATCGACGCGTGCGCGGCCGAGGGCATCCGCCCGATCATCACGCGAACCGAACGCACGCTCGTGAACATGGCCGACGGCTACACGCGCGTCCACAACGCGCGGCGGTTCGGCGTCTGCGCGGTGCAGGCCGGCCCCGGCGCGGAGAACGCCTTCGCCGGCGTGGCGCAGGCCGGCTCGGACGGAATACCGATCCTCGTTCTGCCCGGCGGGCCGCGTCGCGATCGCCGCGGAGTGCCCTACGCGTTCTCGGCCGCGGAGCAGTACCGCGGTGTCGCCAAGTGGTCCGACGAGGTGAACCTGCCCGAGCGGATCCCGGACCTCATGCGCCGCGCGTTTAGCGCCCTCCGCAATGGACGGCGTGGTCCGGTGGTGCTCGAAATACCGAACGACGTCGGTGCGGCCGAGGTCGACCCCAGCCGAATCGCGGCGTACGCGCCGCCGCGAGCATATCGATCGAGCGCGGACCCGAGCGACGTTCAAGCGGCGGCGGAGGCGCTCGTTCGAGCCGACCGTCCCGTCATCGTCGCGGGGCAGGGCGTTCTGTTCGCCGACGCGACGGATGAGCTGCGCTCGTTCGCCGAGCTCCTCGGCGCACCGGTCATGACGACGATGAACGGCAAGAGCGCGTTCCCCGAGGATCATCCGCTCGCGCTCGGCGCGGCGGGAGCGACAGGCACAGCGGCCGCGGCGAAGTTCCTCGAGGGCGCCGATCTCATCTTCGGCGCGGGAACGAGCCTCTCGGTCACGCCGTTCACGCATCCGCTGCCTCGCACCGTCCCGATCATCCAGCTCACTTCGGACGAGCGCGACATCAACAAGGACTACGTCGTCGGCGCCGCGCTCGTCGGGGACGCGAAGCTCGTGCTCGCACAGCTGATCGCCGTGATACGGGGCGAGCGGACAGGCTCGCCGCACGCCGACGTCACCGCGAAGATCGCGGCGACGAAGAAGGAATGGCTCGACGAGTGGCGCCCACGCCTCGAGTCGGAGGACGAGCCGATGAGCCCGTACCGCGTGCTCTCCGAGCTCGGCCGCACGATCGATCGCGCGCGGGCGATCGTCACGCACGACTCGGGAAACCCTCGCGACCAGCTGCTCCCCTTCTACGAAGCCACGACCCCGCGCGGCTATCTCGGATGGGGCAAGTCCACGCAGCTGGGCTACGGGTACGGGCTCGCGCTCGGCGCGAAGCTCGCGTCACCCGAGCGCCTCGTCGTCAACGTCATGGGAGACGCGGCCTTCGGCATGGTCGGGATGGACGTGGAGACCGCGGTCCGCGAGCGCATCGGCGTGCTCACGATCCTCTTGAACAACTCGGCGATGGGCGGCTACTCCAGGGTCATGCCGATCGCCACCGAGCGATACGGCGTCACCCGGCTTTCCGGCGACTACACCAAGGTGGCCGGCGGGCTCGGCGCGCACGCCGAGCGCATCACGCGCTGCGCCGACATCGGACCAGCTATCGCGCGCGCGAGCGCGATCACGATGGAAGGTCGTCCCGCCGTATTGGAGTTCATCACGCGCGAGGAGCCCGTGCTCTCGCGTTTCTTCACGCCGACCTACTGATCACGTCCGCGCGACGACGAGCCCCCGGTCGACGTGCGCTACGTCCGTGACTCCCGCGATCGCCATGGCCACGGAGAGCTCGACCCGCAGCATCTCGAGCACGCGCTCGACGCCCGCCTGACCAGCGGCGGCAAGCCCCCACGCCGCGGCGCGTCCGATGAGGACCGCGTCTGCGCCGAGCGCGAGCGCCTTCAACACGTCGATCCCGCGCCTGATCCCACCGTCGAGCAGCACCTCGGTGCGACCGGCGACCGCGTCGATGATCGCGGGGAGGGCGTCGAGCGTCGCGATCGAATCGTCGAGCTGTCGCCCGCCGTGGTTCGACACGACGATCGCTCGCGCTCCGTGCTCGATCGCGAGCACCGCGTCGGCAGGCGAGAGGATCCCCTTGACGACGAGCGGCAGCGAGGTCGTCGCAGCGAGACGATCGAGATCGCCCCAGTCGAACATGTCGCCGCCGGTGAGCCACTTCCCACGCCCGGGGCGTTGCAATTCGGCGGGCATGTTCGCCCACACGACACCCTCCGGCAGCTCGACGGGCTCGCGGATCGCGCCGTCGCGGCGGCCCGACACGGGCGAGTCGACTGTCACGCAGAGCGCCGCGTATCCGGCAGCCTCCGCGCGAGCCGCGAGATCGCGCATCAGCGGGTGGTCCTCGGTCACGTACGGCTGGAACCAGAGCGGGCATTTCGCCGCGGCGCCGACCTCCTCGATGGTGCGGTTCGATCCCATGCTGAGGCCCATGAAGACCCCGGCGGCCGTCACGGCGCGCGCGGTTGCGACCTCGCCCTCGGGATCGAGCAGGCCCTGCAGCGCGAACGGCGCGATGCCGATCGGCATCGTCACGCGACGTCCGAGAATGGTCGTCGAGAGATCACGAGCGCTCGTGTCCACGAGCACGCGCGGCATGAAGCGCCATCGCGCGAAGGCCTCGATGTTCTCGCGCATGGTGCGTTCGTCGCCCGAGCCTCCGGCGACGTAGACGTACGCGCCCGGAGACAGGCGCTGTTTCGCGATCGCCTGAAATTCGCCGACGGTGAGAATGCGGGAGAGATCCGTCGGCGCGAGGAGCGAGCCTGTCCCCTGGCTCAGCGCCCCTTCATCCAGTCCAGAAGGTGGATCAGGTCTTTCCGTGCCGGGCCGAACACGTCGAGATTGAGTACCTTCTCGGTGCCCGTCGGCTCGATGTAATGCGGCTGGCCGGCGGGGATGAGGATGAGCGACCCGGGCCCGACCGGATAACCCACGCCATTCACGTAGTAGGTCGCCGTGCCCGAGACGATCGTCGCGATCTGATCGAAGTCCTCGTGAACGTGCGGGAAGACCTTCATCCCCGGCGTGAGCTCGTTCATCACGAGCAGCGCGCCCTCGTTCCCGAAGCCGCGGCGCCGCACGCCGTCGCGCACGAACTCGTCAGGTATGTCGTCCCACGTGGTTGCCACGGCCTTTCGCGCGGGCTCGACGGCCACAGAAGTGCCTGACGCGGGTTTCGCGCCCTCGTCCCGTCTCGCTTCGCGAGGTGGCATGTCCAGATGCGAGACACTAGGCACGGGCGGAAGAGGGGTCAAGTCGCGTACCGTACTCGCCGCATGCGGAAGTCGGATCTTCTCATCGCGAACGCGCGACTCGTGACACCCGCGGGGATCGTCGAAGGCGGCGCCGCGGTTCGCGACGGAAAGTTCGTCGCGATCGGAGCCGAGGACACGCTCCCCGATGCGGAGAGTCGCGTCGACGCGCGTGGCCGGCTGGTGTTCCCTGGTCTCGTCGACCCCCACGTGCATCTCGGAGGCGCGTTCCCGTACGAGCAGAACCTCGTCACCGAATGCATGAGCGCGGCGGCCGGCGGCGTGACGACGCTCCTCCAGTACAGGCGAAGCGCCACGACCTTCCTCGAGACCTTCGAGGGCGACCTCGCGACCGCGAAGCGCGCGATGGCGCTCGACACGGCTTTCCACTTCATCATCTCGAGCCTCGCGCAGGCCGAGGAGATCCCGCGGTACGCCGAGCGCTGGGGTGTCCGCAGCTACAAGCTCTACATGGGCGGGTACGCGCCGGGCAACCCGGTCGGTCTGGTCACCGTCGACGACGGTGTGTTCTTCCGCTCGATGGAGCTCATTCGCGAGCTCGGTCCGTACGCGTACTGCATGGTCCACGCCGAAAACCAGGGCCTCTACATGTTCCTGAATGACCGCGCCCATCACACCGGACGGACCGACCTCGGCGCGTACGCGCTGTCGCACCCCGACTTCATCGAGGAGGAGGCGGTGGCCCGCGTCGTGTGGCTGGGCGAGCTGCAGCGCTGCCCCGTCTACGTCGTCCACACGACGACCGGCGCCGCGATCCGCACCGCGTCCGCCGCACGTGCGCGCGGCGCGCGCGTCGTCATCGAGACCTGCCCGCACTACCTCGCGCTAACGATCGACGACGAGCGTCTCGCGTCGCAGGGACCGGCCATCGGGAAGGTGAGCCCGCCCCTCCGCAACGCCGCCGAGCGGGAGCACCTCTGGGACGCGATCGCGCGCGGCGAGGTGGACCTCATCGGTACGGACCACGTGCCGATCCTCAAGACCGGTGCGACGGTGTGGGAGGAGCGGCCGGGCTTCGCAGGCCTCGCCACGATGCTGCCGGTGCTCGTCACGTTCGGGCTGCTGCGCAATCGGCTCACCGCGCAGCGCCTCGCGGAGCTCACGTCGCTCAACCCTGCGCGCACCTTCGGCATCCACCCGCGCAAAGGTGCGATCGCGGTCGGCGCGGACGCGGACGCGGTGATCGTCGACGTCGAACGCGAAGCGCGTGTCGCCCCCGAGATGACGCACAGCCGCTACACCAGCGCGTTCGAGGGTCTTCCGCTTCGAGGCTGGCCGGTCCTCACCCTTCGGCGCGGTGAGATCGTCTTCGCGGACGGCGAGGTGCGGCTTCGCGAAGGGAGCGGCGAGATCTTGCGACCGGGCGCGTACGACAAAGAGCGCGCCGCGAGCGTCGCGTGAGCGACAACGCCCAGCACGTCCTTCGCGCGACGCCCGAGACCTGCTTTTGGGGATTCTTCGATCGTTCGCGACCGCCGGTGCTGACCGTCCGCTCGGGCGACGTCGTTCACGTCGAGACGCTCACCCATCAGGCCGGGGACGCGCCGGATCTTCTGATGGATGACGGTGTACGCGCGGTGTACTCAGGTATTCCCCCAGCCGAGCGCGGCCCTGGCGTGCACGTGATGACCGGGCCCATCGCCGTCGAGGGCGCGCGTCCGGGTGACACGCTCGAGGTTCGCATCCTCGCGATGCGGCCGCGCCTTCCATACGGGACCAACATCGGCGCCTGGTGGGGCTACCTCTATCCAGAGATGAACAAGGAGCGCATCACGATCTATCGCGTCGACGAGAGCAGCGGATACGCGCAGGCGGCGTTCGCGTTCGACTATCGGCTCACGTCGAAATACGACACGCCGGGCACCCTGATCCCGCGCGTGCCCTCCGACCGCCAGCCCGCGCTCCAGAGCGTGCTCGTCCCGCTGCGCCCGCATTTCGGAGTGATGGGTGTGGCGCCGCGCGAGAGCGGCAAGGTGAACAG
Source organism: Chloroflexota bacterium (assembly GCA_030774255.1). Taxonomy (GTDB): domain Bacteria; phylum Chloroflexota; class Limnocylindria; order P2-11E; family P2-11E; genus 3-1-20CM-2-70-9. The sequence continues at coordinate 5,644 of JALYLL010000131.1, forward strand.
CATCCCGCCCGGAGATTTCGGCGGGAACGTCGATAACTGGCGTATTGGACCCGGGGCCACGATCTACTACCCGGTGCAGAACGACGACGCGCTCTTTTTCGTCGGCGACCCGCACATGGCCGAAGGCGACGGCGAGCTCTCGGGCACGGCGATCGAATCGTCCGCCGACGGGTGGCTGCAGCTCAGCATCCGTCGCGATCTGGCGACGGACTCGCCCCTTTTGGAGACTGCGACGCACTGGTACACCCACGGATTCGGCGCCGATCTCGACGAGGCGATGCGCCAGGCCGCGCTGCGGATGGTGTCGTTCCTCACCAAGCGCTTCGGCCTCTCCCGCGACGACGCGTACTCCTTCATCTCGGTCGCGTGCGACTTCGGGATCACGCAGGTCGTGGACCAGCGCATGGGCGTGCACGCTGCCGCGCCAAAAGCGGCGTTCCCGCCGGGGCGTCAGTCGTAGGCGAAATGCAGGCTCGTGAAGCGATGGACGATGCCGGGCCTCCGTTCGTGGGGCCGGTCGGGATCCCAGCGGAGGTTCGGAAGCTCTTCGAGGCGAGAGAGCAGCACTCGGAGCATCTCGCGCAGCTCGAGCCGCGCGAGGGGCGCGCCCAGGCAGAGATGCGACCCGTTGCCGAACGTCAGGTGAGGGTTCGGGCGGCGTAGCGGCATCAACAGATCGGGTTCGTCGAAGACGGCCGGGTCGCGGTTCGCCGAGTTGATCCAGGCGGCGACCCTGGTCCGCTCGGGAACGACGAGATCACCGAAACGGACCGGTTGAAGGGTCTCATGCGTCACCAGAGGGAACGCTGGATCGAGGCGGAGCGCCTCCTCCACGACAGAGCCGCCCAGATCCGGTTCCTGACGGAGCGCGCCGAGGAGTTCGGGATCGTCGACGACCATCAAGAAGAGACTGGCGAATGAATTCCCGGTCGTGTCGGTCCCGGCGGAGTACATCCCCCAGAGCGAGGCCAGGATGTCGCGATCGCGGATCGGCCGTCCGTCGAGCGTGACACCATCCGCCTGTGCTCGGAGCAGGTGGTCGAGGAGGCCGTCGCTGCGATCGGTGCGTGCTCGCTCGATGAGGCCGAGGAAGTAGTCGCGCATCCGGTCCTGACGTGGCATGCCGTCGATCGACGACGAGTTCGCCTCCTCGAGCCATTCCAGGAACAGCGCGGTGTCCCCGAGCGGTGCGCCGATGAGCACCGAGATGATGTCGTACGGCACGAGCGCGAGCGTGGCCATCACGTCGAAGGTGCCCGTGCCGGACCGGAGGATCTCGTCGATCCGCGCGTTGGTCCTTGCCTGGATCGCGGGCACGATCCCGCGGAGCGCCCGGGTGAACGGCTCTTCAAGAAGCCTCCGCCGGTCGTCGTGCGCCTTCCCGTCCCAGGCCCACATGAACGAACGATTCGGATGTTCGTCCTCGCGGTCGGCCGTCGGGCCGTACTGCTGCGTCATGGTCGCGCCGTCGGTCCGCAGCACACGCAG
>JALYLL010000132.1 GCA_030774255.1 Chloroflexota bacterium
ATCCGGGCGTGTGTCACGCCCGGATGACGAGGCGGCGATAGCGAGGGCACTCGGACCCGCGGCTTCGCACAGAGCCTTCGCTCCGGACGCATTGACGTCGACGGGACGCATTGCGATGCCGTGTCGCTTTGCGTCGCCAGCGATGACGGCTGGCGAGTAGAAGCCCATGGGCTGGTTGTTCAAGAGAGCGACGTAGAACTCGGCGGGGTAATAGAGCTTCAGATGAGCGGTGTGATACGCGGTGAGCGCGAACGCGGCCGCGTGACTCTTGCAGAATCCGAACTCGGCGAAGGCGGCGATCTGGCGGAAGATCTCGTTCGCGGTCACGTCGTCGACGCCTTTCTCGCGCGCCCCACTGACGAACGGGCCGCGCAGCTTCTCCATGTCGGCCGAGCTACGAGCGCGGCTCATCGCGCGGCGCAGCATGTCGGCGGCGGACGGCGAGAACCCCGCGGCGGCGATCGCGACGCGAAGGATCTGCTCCTGGAAGAGGATCACGCCGAGCGTCTCTTTGAGGATCGGCTCGAGGAGCGGATGCGCGTACTGCACCGGCTCGCGTCCCTGCCGGCGGCGGATGTACGGATTGACCATGTTCCCCTGCAAGGGCCCGGGCCGGATGATCGCGACCTCGACGACGATGTCCGCGAAGTTCCGCGGCCGCACGCGCGGCAGCGCTTGCGCCTGCGCGCGGCTTTCCACCTGGAAGAGGCCGATCGTGTCGACCTCGCAGATGAGGTCGTAGACCGCGGGGTCGTCGAGCGGGAGCGACCCCAGCTCGAGCAGCTCGCCGTGGCGCGCCTCGATGTCGGCAACCGCGTCCTTCACCAGCGAGAGCGTGCGCAGTCCGAGTAGGTCCATCTTGACGAGCCCGAGGTCCTCCACGTCGCGTTTGTCGAACTGCACGACGTTGCGGTCGGGCATGGTCGCGCGCTCGATCGGCACCGTGTCCACAAGCGGCAGCGCGGTGATGAGCATCCCGCCGTTGTGGATCGAGAGGTGCCGCGGGAAGTCGGCGATCGCGAGCGTGAGCTCGCGAAAGAGGGGGAAGCGCGCGCGCTCCTTCTCGTCGAAGACCTCGAGGAGATCCGCGACCGTGTCGGGCATCGCCCGCGGCTCTTCCCAGCCGTGCTCCGACGCGCGGTCGGTGTGGTGATACGCGGGGTGCTGCGCCGACGTCGGGATCCCGCGTGGATCGACGTGGTACTGGTCGATCGACTTCGCCATGCGGTCGATCGTCTCGAGGCGGAACCCGAGCGCCTTCGCGACCTCGCGAGATGCGGACCGCGCGCGGTAGGTAACGACGTTGCAGACCATCGCGGCGTAGCGCTCGCCGTACTTCTTGTAGACGTACTGGATGACCTCCTCGCGATCGTTCGTCGCGATGTCGAGGTCGATGTCCGGCATCGTGCGCGAGTCCTCGGTGAGGAAGCGCTCGAAGAGGAGGTCGTGCTGGATCGGGTCGACCTTCGTGATGTCGAGCACGTACGCGACGATCGAGTCCGCGGCCGATCCCCTGCCCTGCGCCGGGATCCGGTGCTCCTTGCAGAAGCGAACGATGTCCCAGTTGATGAGAAAGAACTCCGCGAGACCACAGCGGTCGATGACGTCGAGCTCGTGGGCGAGCTGCTTCGCGACGTCGCGCGTGATCCGCGGGTACTTGACCTTCGCGCCGTCGCCGCAGAGCGCGTAGAGGAACGAGAACGCGGTGTGCCTCTCGGGCACCGGGAATCCCGGGAGGCGGTCCTTGCCGACGAACGACGCTTCGGCGCGCGGCGTGTTCGTGTCGTACAGGAGGTCGAGCACGCACGAGTCGGCGATCTCGCGCGCGTTGCGGAACGCCTCGTCGAAGCGGCCGAGCCGCTCGCGCAGCATCGCCTCGCCTTTGAGCCAGTACTCGCCGTTCGGCTTGAGGCGATCGCCGGCCTCGTCGAGTGTGATGCCGAGGTCGATGCAGCGGAGCACGTCGTGGAGGCGTCGGCCCTCGGCGCGCGCGTAGTGGACGTTGTTCGTGACGACGCAGCCAAGCCCCATCTCCCCCGCGAGCGAGGCGAGGGTGTCGCAGAGCGCGGGCGCGTCCGGGTCGAGATGGTCCGAGAGCTCGACGTAGAGACGTTCGCCGAAGACCGCGGCGATGCGCGCCAGGGCCTCGCGCGCCCCGTCGAGATCGCCGGCGCGGACCGCGCGAGGGACGGCCCCGTGAGCGCACCCCGTGAGCGCGAAGAGCCCCGCGGCGTTCTCGGCGAGGAGCTCGAACGTCGCCTTTGGCTTCGTTTTCTCGCCGGCGAGCTGGGCAGCCGAGATCGTCCGGCAAAGGCTGGTCCAGCCCTGGCGGTCGCGAGCGATGAGGACGAGGTGACCCATGTCTTGGAGCTGGAGCTCGGCGCCGAAGATCGGACGGAGTCCCCGCTCCTTCGCGGCGTTGGCGAACCGCACAGCGCCGTACAGGCCATTCGTGTCAGTGAGAGCGAGCGCGTCGAGCCCCTGCTCGACCGCGGCGTCGGCGAGATCGTCGACGTCCGAAGCACCGTCGAGGAAGGAGTAGTTCGAGTGCGTATGAAGCTCGACCCAGCCGGCCATGTGCGGACTCCCCACCGCTCCCTGGCCGAGAGCGTATTAGAACGTCTGTTCTAGCCTAGCTGACCCCGCTTCTGGGAGCGTTTGGCCGGGAGCGCATGAGCCGATCCGACGAAGAGAGCGACGTCGTCCTCGTCGCTCGCAGGACTCGGGCGAACGGACTCGGCGGCCGCCATCCCGAGGGCGACGACGAGAACGGCGAGCATCTTCAGGATTCCCACTCAATGAAGGAAACAGGCTTGGGACCTCCGTGGGCCTCCCCCGGCAGGGCGATTTGCCGTTTCCGGACGGGCGCAAGGAGTCGAGGAGCCCTAGTCCATGACGCGCTGTAGCCACCACGCGCCCGAGCGGCGATCACCGTACACGTCGCAGACCAGGCCATCCGCGGTCCGAAGGGTCACGTAGTCGCGAGACACGCTCTCCTTCCACCAATCGGCCTCCACGCGCCAGCGGCGCAGCTGCTCGACGACGGTGTGGCGATGCCCCGCCACGACGAGCGCGACGAGCTCGCCTTCATCCCAGACCAGCTTCGCGGGAAGCGGTTCGGCGAAAAGTCTCATGCGATCACCCCTGTGCGATCACCCCTACACAAGGGGAAATCAACCCAAAATATGAATTTCGTAATTGCTGATATTCTTCTCATATGGCAAAACCCTCGGCGGTTCTGACCCTGCGCCGCAACGGGCAAATCACCCTCCCCTCGGAGGTGCGCCGCCGCATGCGCGCGTCCGAGGGTGATGTTTTTGTGGCCGAGGTGCGCACCCCCGACGAGATCGTTCTCCGCAAGAAGAGCCTCG
>JALYLL010000133.1 GCA_030774255.1 Chloroflexota bacterium
GGTGAGTGCCGAGTACTGTGGTGTCTCACCGAGAAGCCACCGTGCGGTGTTCGTGTCCCATGCGTCGATGACGCGCCAGGATCGCCCGACCGTGACCCGCACACGCAAGTTGCGCGTCGAGTCCTGCGCGCCGCCGCTCTCGATCAGCTTGAACGCCATGTCCGCATACGCCGCGCGTCCCCAGGGCTTCGCATAGAGCTTCAGGATCGTGGCGTCGCTCGTGGTGAACTTGCGAGAGTCACTCGCGTCGCGGAGGGCCCATATCTTCAGGACTTCGGCGAATGGGCCGGGGGCCACCATCGTCTCGAACCCGGCCTTGAGCTCGACCTGCTTCTGGGTATCGGCCGCGTACAGGCCCTGATAACCGGTGAGCATCTGGGCGAACCAGGTCGTCCACCCCTGAAGGTTTTGCTGCGTCAGTTGCAGCTCATCCGCCGTAGCCGACCCGGCGACCGGCAACGCCGTGAACGGGAACGCTTGCGACACCAAGCCGACCCTCGGCACCTGCACCTGTGGAGTCGGCGCGACGGGCGCGGTAGGCGGCGGCGGAGCGGTCGTCGCGGGTTGGTCGTCGGGATTTCGCGCTGCGTAAGGCGCGACCGCGGTCGGCGCCGCCGTTGGCGCCGCGGCCGGCGCGTCCGTCGGAGGGGCAACCGCGGCCGGGCCGCAGCTCGTCAGGACTACCGCCAGCGCAACGCCGACGAGACGCCTCATGGCCGGATTCTGGCGGGCGCCACAAGGCCCGGCGTCCGCTATAGGCACGGCTAAGTCGTACTCGTGCGCTAGGACTTAGGCGGCCCCACCGGCGATGAGCGATGCGCCGCAAAGCGCACGCCGATCACGATCACCGCTCCGCCCAGGAGCTGAAGCAGCAACGGCCGCTCGGAGAGGATCAGGAAGGCCAGCAGAAGGGTGCCGACGGGGGTGAGATAGCTGACCATCGCGGCGAGCCCCGCACCAAGGCGGCGGACCGCCCAGAGAAAAAGGACGTAGGCGACGGCGGTCGAGAACACTCCAAGGAAACCGGCCGCGAGCCATGTTTCGCGCGTCCACGAAGGCACATCGCGGTACCCCTGCTGCCAGGCGCCAAGAGGGAGAAGCAACGCCGTCCCGATGAGGACCATGAGCGTCACATAACCCAGAACGGTCTCCGTCCGAACAACCGTGGCCCCAACGACCAAGCTCGCAGCCCAGCCGGTCGCCGCTCCGAGCTCCATCAGATCGCCGAGCAGGCGGTCCCCCGACGGCTCAGCCCCCGCCTGCTGGCCACCGACGATGACGAGAGCGGCGCCCACGCTTGCGATCGCGAACCCCAAGAGCTTGCGTGGCGTCAACCGTTCGTGGATCAGCGTCGCGAAGACCGCGGTCGCCATCGGGATCGTGGTCGGGATGATCAGCGCGCTGTCCGAGGCGGGCGTGAGGCTAAGGCCCACGAACGCAAGGGTGTTAAAGCCGACCACGCCGAAGGCGGCGGCCAGGGTGACCGGACGCCAACGATGGAGTGGCAACGGAGTCCGCGTGATCGCGCACGCCGCGAGAAGCACCACCGACGCGATCGCGAATCGCATCGTGGATAGCTCGAGAGGTGGCACCGCCGTGACGCCGAGCTTTGCGGCGATCCACTGTCCGCTGAGCGCGAGCGAAAGCGTCGCGTAGACCGCGATCAATAGAGGCGTCTGTCTCACGCCGCGCCTTCCGGTACCGGCGGCCCCTCCCGCGCGAGGTTAAGCGTGGCCAGACGCACGCCGGCGAGGATCACGACGCCCCCCACGAGCTGGAGCGGCTGCGGCCGGTCGCCCAGAAGAACGACGGCCATCGCGAGCGTGAGGACCGGCACGAGATACGACGTCATGGCCGCGACTCCGGCGCCGACCCTGCGCACGACCCAATAAAAGAGGATGAAGCTGGCGACGGAGCCGATGAGCGCGAGATAGAGGACGTTCAGCCAGACCGCCGTGCTCCAGCCGGCGACATCGGCGTACCCATGCTCCAGGAAACCGAGCGGGATGAGGCACAGAGCCCCGATCGGCGCGGCGATCGTCACGACGGCGAGCGGCGAGCGCGTCCGCATTGCGATCGTGCCGAGCACCGTGTAGGTCGCCCAGCAGACCGCACCGAGAACCATGAGGATGTCACCGATGAGGCGGCGACTCGACACCTCATCGGCGGTCTGCCCGGCGACGATGACCAGGGCCACACCGATCGAGGCCAGTGCGAATCCCCCGAGCTTCATCGCGGTGAGGCGCTCGCCGATGAACGTTGCAGCGAGGGCGGTGAGCACCGGGATCAGCGTCGGCACGATGAGCGCGCCGTCCGACGCGGGGGCCATCGTCAGACCGACGAAGACGAACGCGTTGTACGCGCAATAACCCAGGACGCCGGCGAGCGCGACAGGCCAGAGACTGCCTCGGCCGAGGTCGGCTCGGGTGGCGAGCGTGATCGCCGCGAGAACGACCGCCGCGATGATGAAGCGCACCGTCGAAATTTCGAGCGGCGGTGCGCCTGCGACTGCGAGCTTGCCGGTGATCCATGAGCCGCTCCACGCGAGCGCCGTGAAGAACGCGGCGACCGGGACCAGGAGCGAGCGGGGCATGGCCGAACCATACGTGGCACGATGCCGTCGTGCTGCGCGTGCTCATCACCGGCATCACCGGTTTCGCAGGCAGTCATCTCGCCGAGCATCTCGTGTCGCGTGGCGACGAGGTCCATGGCCTCGCGCACGAGCGGCCGCCGTTCAAGAACCTCGCGGCCATCCAGGATCGCGTGCGTATCCATGAAGGTGACATCACCCGTCTCGAGGATGTCCAGGGTGCGCTCGCGAGGTCTCGAGCGGATGCCGTCGTGCATCTGGCAGGTATGGCAGTGCCGACGCTCGCCGCGGCCGACCCTGTCGCGGCGGTCAGGGTCAACGTGCTCGGCACCGCCGCCGTGCTCGCGGCGCTCGAGGAGCATCCGAAGACGCGGCTGGTGCTCGCGTCCAGCGCCGATGTGTACGGCGCGCCGGAACGCGTTCCGGTGGATGAGGACGCGCCGGTGCGGCCCACCAATGTCTATGCCGCGACGAAAGTTGCGGCCGAAGCGCTGACGCGCGAGCTCGCGGCTCGCCACGGCGCGCCGGTGGTGATCCTCCGACCCGCCAACCAGAACGGCCCGCGGCAGCACCCCGGTCTCGCGGCATCGGCTTTCGCCAAGCAGATCGCCGAGGCGGAGGCGGGTCTCGCTGAGCCCGTCGTGCGCCACGGTCGCCTCGATGCCGAGCGCGATTTCCTGGATGTCCGCGACATGGCGCGCGCGTATGCAGCCGCACTCGGCCTGACCGA
>JALYLL010000134.1 GCA_030774255.1 Chloroflexota bacterium
GAACGACTTGCGAAGGGGATGCCCGGGAAAGCTCTCCTCGAGGAAGATGCGACGGAGATCCGGATGCCCGTCGAACTCGATGCCGAACATGTCGTACGTCTCGCGCTCGCACCAATTCGCACCTTCCCAGACGGTTGAGAGTGTCGGGATGTGCGGGTCGAGCTCGGTGCACGCGGTGCGCAACATCACCGAGACCTTCGTGCCGGTACCACGAACGAACGTCACCGAGCGTAGCTCCGCGCCGGTGTCGACGCCGGCGTTGACGGAGTAAAGGTCGCAACGAGTACGCGGGTCGTCGCGAACGAACGTCGCCACCTCGACCAGTCGCTCGCGATCGACGTCGAGCACGAGCATGTCGTGCAGCGTCGACACGAGAGCCTTCTCGCCGAGACGCGAGGCGACGTACGAGCGAAGTCCGGCGAGATCGACTGCGGGGCGCGGCGCGCTCAATACCAATTCAGTGCGTCCTTCTTCCAGGCGTAGTAGAGGCCGACGACGAGGATCGCGATGAAGACGATCACCTCTATGAGGCCGGCAACGCCGAGAGATCGGAAAAGAACCGCCCACGGAAAGAGAAAGATCACTTCGACGTCGAACACCACGAAGAGCAGTGCGAACACGTAGAAGTGCGTGGGGTATCGACCCCATGCCTGGCCGATCGGCTCTTCCCCCGATTCGTAGGTGCGAAGTTTTTCTTTCGTGGCCTTTCGTGGAGCGACGAGGCGAGAGAGCGTCAGTAGGACCGTGACGAAGATTGCCCCGACCACGAAGAACGCGAAGACGTAAACGTACGAAAGGCTGTAGTCGGGCACCGAAAGAAGCCTACGTAGGGGTACTCATGCGAGCAAACCGGTGCCGACACCGAACATCCACCTACGCCTTGCTTGCTCCTAGCCCGTTGGGCGGTTGACACATCTGTTGGGCCGGAGTTACGGTGCAGACCTCCCAGAACACTGAGTACGCAATTCGTACATGCGCGCCGTTCGGGAGGTCGGTCGAAGAGGCCGATGTGGTGAGGGCAGACAACGAACTGACGCACACCGGCCAGGGGTGGCCGCATTTAGTAGTAGGGAGGACCGCCGGGGTTGGGACAGCAGATGCGACGTTCACAGGCCACGCCTAATCCGAAGCGGTTCCTTCAGCGTCGCGCCCGAATTTTTTCACTCGGCGCCGTCGCGTTCGGCGCGCGGGCACGTCACCTTTCGTTCGTCGCTCTCGATGGAACCAGCGGCTATCTCGCAGGCCTCGTCGGTGTACGCGGCCTTCGACTCGCCCTCAACACCTCCGTGGCTGTGCTCGTTCTTTCGCTCCCGTTCGCGGCCACGGCCGCGTCTCGCGCGAGCACCGTCGCCCCATCGATAGGTGCGACGGAGGCGGTCACAAGCGATGGTTCACGCGCCCAGCCAGTCGCGCGCATCGGTGCCATCGCAGCCGGCCGGAATCCGCAGACCGTCACTGCCGAAGGCACGCGACCCGTGCAAGAGGTCACGATCCACGAAGGCGACACGCTCGCGACGATGGCGAACTACTACGACGTGTCGGTGCAGGCGATCGCGTTCGCGAACGGTCTGAGCGATGAGCGCGCGCTGCGGATGGGTCAGAAACTCGTGATTCCGCCGGCGGAAGGCGCGCTCTACACCGTGAAGGATGGCGACACCGTCGACTCGATCGCGAGCCGCTTCAAGGTGGACCCTTCGGTGATCAGCATCTACAACCGCTGCACCTTCGAGCCGGAGCAGTGCGCGCCTGGTCAAAAGATCTTCGTGCGCGGCGCTGAGCTGCCTGCGCTCCTCGAGCCGGAGCGTCCGACGCGCGACGTGTTCGCGGCGGCGCCGCAGGTCGCGCAGCAGCCGCGGAACGGCCGCCTTTCGTGGCCCGTCGCCGGCGTCATCACGCAATACTTCTGGTGGGGTCATACCGGCGTCGACGTCGCGGCACCGTACGGCACAGGACTGGGCGCGGGCGACGACGGCATCGTGACCGCGACAGGCTGGGTCGCGGTCGGCGGTCTGCGCGTATGCGTGCAGCACGCCGGCGACCTGACGGTCTGCTACTACCACACGAGCGCGGTCTACGTGAGCGTCGGCCAGCAGGTCGCACGCGGTCAGATCATCGCGGCGATCGGCCTCACCGGCGTCACCACCGGCCCTCACGTCCACTGGGAGTGCAAGGTCGGAAACCAGTTCGTGAGCTGCCTCAGCCTCTAGCCGCCTGGCGGCAGTCCTCGCGAGACCTATCCTGCTCAATCTCCGCTTCGCGGAGACGCGCTCAGGCTGGGGGACTCGCTCGGCGCGGGTAAACCGCTTCTCGCTCGACCTATCCTCCGATTCGTGCTCTCCGCCGTTCACAGCGATCGTTCGGGCCGTCTCGTTGTCTCGGCCGACTACGCGGCCGCTATGTCGGACGGCTCATCGATCCGTCCGCTTCTCACGGCGTTGCCGCTTCCCGCTGGGACCGAGGTGGTCCATCTTGCGGGGCGCATCGGGATCGGCCTGGATCGCGCCGGCCGCGCGCGAGAGCTCGGCCAGGGGCGGTTCGGCGTCGCCGCCGTTCTTCCCATCGGCTACCTCCGTATGGGCCTTCCCGCGTACCTCGACGACCTCGGCACGCCGCCGCTCCGTCCGCGCGCGTACGCCGCGGTCGGCGCCGACCAGAGCGGGCAGCTCGTCGTTTCGGCCGTGACCCTGGACTCGGAGGCTGGATTAATCGACGGCAGGACCGCGGGGGATCTCGCAGCGCGGATCACGGCGACCCAGCGCGACCAGCCATCGAGTCGGGTGCTTCGCCAGCTCGCGCGCTGTGCTAAGGACTATCGGTGCCGCGCCGCCGCGAACGCTTTCCTCGGACGTCACGACTGCGCCCTGCCGGTGGCGGCGCCCCGAAACGAGCGACCCCTCGACGTGCTTGTCCTCCACGACGACGCCGAGGCGTCACCGACCGAACCCGCGGCTTTCCGGCCGTCGCCCGAAGAGCTCGCCGACGCGGCCTCGCGCCACCTCGAGGCCGGAGGCACCGCGGTCGCGTTCGGGCGAGCGTGCGAGGGAGAGCCGCTTCTGGTCGTCCGCGTGGTCGAAGAGGCGATCGTCGCGATTCGCGAGCGCACGCGACTCGGAACGATCCATCTCGAGACGAACGGGTCGTCGCCGGTCGCGCTGCGCAGGTTGTGCGACGCGGGCCTCGACTCGGTGGCTGTGCGAATCGTCTCCGCGCGTGCCGAAACGTACGAGGCCATCCATCGGCCCGAGGGTTTCCGATTCGCGGACGTGCGGGCCTCGCTCGGGCACGCGATCGCGGGGAAGGTATCCGTCGCGCTTCGCGTGCTCGCGCTTCCCGGTCTGACCGATCGACCGCGCGAGCTCGACGCGCTCATCGGGCTTGCCGGCGATCTGCCCGCCGGAGGTTCGCTCATCCTTTGCGATCTCGCGGCCGATCCGCAGCGCGCGCTCGGAATCGTGCGGTCCGCGGACGTTGTGAGTGGAATGGACCGGCTGCTCGACCGTCTGCGCACGGACGCGGCACATCTTCGGATCGTCGCGTTGCCGCGACCGCTCGTCCGTCTTTAGAAAGTGTTCATCGATCGCGTACGTCTGGTTGTCCGCGGAGGCGACGGTGGTCGGGGCGTCATCTCGTTCCGGCGCGAAGCACACGTCCCGCGGGGAGGTCCGGATGGCGGCGACGGCGGCAAGGGGGGCGACGTCGTTCTGCGGGTGGATCCGCAGCTCGGAACGCTCACCGACTTTCGCTTCACCAAGCAGATCGATGCGACCGCGGGCAGACCAGGGAGCGGCCGCAACAGCAGCGGGCGGTCCGGTGCGGATCGAGTGCTGAACGTCCCGCCGGGCACGCTCGTGATCGATCGCGAGACTGGCGAGACGGTGGCGGATCTCGTTGCCCCCGGCGAGGAGCTGATCGTGGTGCGTGGCGGGTCGGGCGGCAAGGGCAATTCCCGTTTCGCCACGAGCACGCGGCGCGCGCCACGCATCGCGGAGGACGGCGGCAAGGGCGAGCGCCGCGAGATCGACCTCGAGCTCAAGCTTCTCGCCGACGTGGGCCTCGCGGGTTTGCCGAACGCGGGGAAGTCGACGCTCCTCGCCGCGCTCACGAGCGCTCGTCCGAAGATCGCAGACTACCCGTTCACGACGCTCACCCCGAACCTCGGCGTGGCGCGTCTCGACGATCGCGAGCTCGTCGTCGCCGACATCCCCGGCCTCATCGAAGGCGCGAGCCGCGGCCTCGGCCTCGGCGAAGAGTTCCTGCGTCATGTCGAGCGCACGCGGCTGCTCGTGCATGTCGTCGACGCCTCCCGCCCCGATCCATTGCAGGACATCGCGACGATCGACACCGAGCTCGAAAGCTACGGGCACGGCCTGGAGCAGCGCCCGCGTCTCGTGGCGCTGAACAAGCTCGACCTCCCTGAGGCGCGGGAGGCGGCACCACGCGTGGCCCGCGCACTCGCCGAACGTGGAGTAGAGAGCGTTGCCATATCGGCCGCGGCGCGAGAGGGCACCGGCGAACTACTTCGGCAGATCTTCGATCGCTGCCCGCCACGTGAGGCGGTGAGCGCGCAGGCGCCGCGCGAGCGGCGCATCGCGTTCGCCGGAGGTGGGCGCGATTGGCACGTGAAGCGCGAAGGAGAAGCTTTCCGGATCGAAGGCGATCGCATCGTGCGACTCGCCTCGGGTCTCGACTGGGAGTCTCCCGACGCGGCGGCGTACTTCCAGCGCCAGCTCATCCGTACCGGGATCGAGCGCGAGCTCCGTGGGCTCGGCGCGAAGGAAGGCGACACCGTCCACATCGGCAGCCTCGAGATGGAGTGGAGCGAACGGGCGGGAGACGAGTGAGCGGGGTCGGTGTGTTCGGCGGCACCTTCGATCCAGTCCACGTCGGCCATCTGGCGATCGCGAATACGGCACTCGACGAGCTGGGATTGGACCGCGTGTATTTCGTCCCCGCCCGTCGCTCCCCGTTGAAGCAGGACGGGCCGATCGCAAGCGCGGAGGACCGGCTCGCGATGCTCGCTGCGGCCATCGCGGACGAGCCTCGCTTCCGCGTGTCGCAAGTTGAGCTGGATCGAAAGGGGCCGTCGTTCACGGTCGACACGCTCGAGTCGCTGCGCGGCGAAGGCGATCTCTTCCTGATCCTGGGTAGCGACGCGTACGCCGATTTCGAGCGCTGGCGCGAACCTGCGCGGATCCGCGATCTCGCGACGATCGTCCTGGCCGCGAGGCCTGGCGCACCGAATGCACCCGCCGGGGTGCGAATGTTGGACTCTCCGCTCATGGACATCAGCTCGCGTGAGCTGCGCGCCAGGGCCGCGCGGGGCAGGTCGCTGCGCTACCTTGTCCCCAAGGCAGCATTGCGCTACATCGAGGAGCACCGCCTGTACCGATGACCGACCTCTCGCCCAGAGCCATGGCGGACGTCGTGGTCGATGCCGCGGGCGACAAGAAGGCCGAGGACATCCTCGTGCTCAATGTTTCAGAGCTCACGACGATCGCGGACCTGTTCGTCATCTGCACCGGAAGGGGCGAGCGTCAGGTCCAGGCGATCGCGGATGCGGTCCGCGAGAAGGCGATCGAGGCGGGCCGCCGACCCGTGGGTGTCGAGGGCTACAACGGAGGTCGCTGGGTGCTGATCGATCTCGGCGACGTCGTCGTGCACGCATTCGTTCCTGAGGAACGCCAGCTCTATCGGCTCGAGCGCCTCTGGGGCGACGCTCCAGTCGTCCTCCGGATCGCTTAGCTCGCGCGAGCGCGCAAGTGTCGCGTGGGTCGCGCCCACCGTCGCAGCTGGATCCGTTTGTCGCGCCACGCACGTACCGCGGTCGACACGAGGACCCACAGGAGGCCCGCCGTGGGCACGGCGAACAGCGCGCCGATGACGCCCCAGAGCTCGAACCCGAGCGCGAGCCCCAGGATCGATCCCACCGGATGGAGACCGACGGCGTGTCCGGAAAGGCACGGCAATGCCGTAACGGTGCTGTGTCGGGTACCCTTCCACCCAGAAGGCTCGCGTCGCGCACGGGGCTGTAGCTCAGCTGGGAGAGCGCATGAATCGCACTCATGAGGTCAGGGGTTCGATCCCCCTCAGCTCCACAGGACCTAAGAGTGCCGCGGTGGGAGCTTGCTCACGCCTGCGGCCGACGAGTGCCGCGGTGGTTGTCTGCTGATGGATCGTTTCACCCAGAACGACCCGGAGCGACAGGCGAACATCGCCTTCATCCTGATTTTCCTCGGCATTATCGCGGTCGGCGCCCTGACGATCTGGCTCTTTTACGGAGCGTCGTTCTAGCCAGGCGGACAAGCGCTCACTATGCGGACAAGCGAGCCCGCATCAGTTCGAATCGCGTCCAAAAGGCGGAGCCAAGCGCCTTTCCGGCCCACACGATCGCTTGCCGGCTAGGACCATTTGCGGACGATTCCGCGGGAGAGGGCTGACAGGCTAGCGTCCGCCTCGTTATCACTTCCGTCACGGTTGCTGTTGCCAGACCGTTACGCGAAAGAGTGCCGATGCTTCGGAGCGCGCTGACCCTCGGGGTAGCCATCGCCGCGATCGCCTTGGGATCGTCAGCATCCGCCGCGGCTGCCACAAAGGTCGAGCGAACGGTGGAAGTCACGAGCGCCCAGAGCGATCTCATTGCTCTGATAAACACCTACCGCGCGAGCACTGGCGTTCAGCAGATCACGGCAAACGGTCCTCTGGCGAGCGCCGCAGCGTGGATGGCGGCCGACATGGCGGCGAAGAACTACATGTCCCACATCT
>JALYLL010000135.1 GCA_030774255.1 Chloroflexota bacterium
TCGCCGCCCTCTTCGTCGTCGTCGTCGTCCAGGTCCTCGAGCGAGAGCTCCTCCGCTGGAAGCACCGGGATCGGCTCTTCCTCTTCGGCCCCGAAGAGCCCGGCAAGAGCGCGGGCCTTCGGCATCCAGTCGAGCTGCTCGCGACGCGAGGCGAGACCCGTCCCCGCCGGGATGAGCTTGCCGATGATGACGTTCTCCTTGAGACCAAGGAGCCGGTCCTTCTGGCCCATGACCGCGGCCTCGGTGAGGACGCGTGTCGTCTCCTGGAAGGACGCCGCCGCAAGGAAGCTCGACGTCGAGAGCGACGCCTTCGTGACTCCGAGCAGGACCGTCTGAGCCGTCGCGGGCTCGCCGCCCGCGGCGATCGTGCGCGCGTTGATGTCCTCGAACTCGAATCGGTCGAAGAGCTCCATCGGAAGAAGCTCGGTGTCGCCGGCCTCCTCGATGCGGACTTTGCGGAGCATCTGGCGAACGATGATCTCGATGTGCTTGTCGTTGATCGTCACACCCTGCGACCGGTAAACCTTCTGGACCTCGTTGACCATATAGCGGTGGACCGCTTCGCGGCCTGAGATCCGAAGGATGTCCTGAGGGTTCGCCGAGCCGTCGGTGAGGAAGTCCCCTGCGGAGACCTCTTGCCCTCCCTCGACGATAAGCCGAGCGGTGTGCTCTACCTCGTAGATGCGCTCCTCGACTTCCTTCATGGCGATCGTGATCTTGGAACCGTGCACGCTCACCTTGCCTGAGACCGGCGCAGGCATGTCTGTCTTGCCCTTGGTACGGCGTTCCGGTTTGGCGATGGGCTGACCGGCGGTGACGTCGGCGCCGTCCTCGACGGCGAGCACGTAGCCCGACGGAATGGAGATGGGCACGGTGTAGTCCTGCGAGTTGCGAACGACGATCTTGCGAGACCCGTCCGGATCGCGAACGATCTCCACGATCCCGTCGATCTCGCAAACGAAAGCGACACCCTTGGGCACGCGCGCCTCGAAGAGCTCTTCGACGCGCGGGAGACCCATGGTGATGTCCTTACCGGCGATACCACCGGTGTGGAACGTACGCATCGTGAGCTGTGTGCCCGGCTCGCCGATGGACTGTGCGGCGATGATGCCGACCGCCTCGCCCACCTCGACGAGCTTCCCGCTCGCGAGGCTGCGACCGTAGCAAGCGCGGCAGATGCCGTGCTTGGCGTGGCATCCGAGCGGCGACCGCACGCGAACGCGGCGAGCGCCCGAGTCGGCGATCGTGGCGGCGAGCACGAGGTCGATCGGGTCGCCCCGCTTGGCGATGAGCTTGTCCTTCTGGTCCTTGATGTCCTGCGCCACGAGCCGGCCAAAGAGACGGTCGGCGAACGGCTCGACCGCGCCGACCTCGTCGGCGTTGATGAAGATGCCGTCCTCGTCTCCACAGTCCTCGAGACGGACGATGACGTCCTGCGCAACGTCGACGAGACGCCGCGTGAGGTAGCCCGAGTCGGCGGTCCGGATGGCCGTGTCAGCGAGACCCTTTCGGCCACCGTGCGTGGAAATGAAGTACTCGAGGACCGAGAGGCCCTCGCGGAAGTTCGAACGGATCGGCAGGTCGATGATCCGGCCCTGCGGGTCGGCGATGAGGCCACGCATGCCACCGATCTGGCCCATCTGCTGCGTGTTACCACGCGCGCCAGACGTGGCCATCATGTAGACGGAGCCCCGCTTATCGAGCGTGCGCATCATGGCTTCGATGACGTCCCTCGTCGTGTCGGTCCAGATCTTCACCGTGGCCTCGTAACGCTCCTGCTCGGTAATGAGGCCGCGCTGGAACTGACGGTCGATCTCGGCGACCTTCTTCTCGGCCGCCGCGATCATGGTCGCCTTCTCCGGCGGGACCGCGACGTCGTTGATCGAGATGGAAACGCCGGCGACTGTCGCGGCCGCGAAGCCGATCGTCTTGATCTTGTCGACAACATCCGCGGTGACCTCGCCGCCGAAGCGGTCGAAGAGCGCGGTGACGATCTCGCGAATCTTGCCGCGGTCGAGCACCTGGTTGATGAAGCGGAGCTCCTCGGGGAGCACCGCGTTGAACAGCACCCGGCCGACCGTGGTGTCGATGACCCCGCCGTTCTGCGGGAACTTCACCGGCGAGTGGTAGGTCACGATGCCCATGTCGTAGGCCGACTGCACCTCGGCGTAGTCCCCGAAGATGCGCGGCTCTTCCTTCTTATCGCTCTCGAGCGTGAGCCAGTACGTGCCGAGCACCATGTCCTGGCGCGGGGTGACGACCGGCTGGCCGTCGGCCGGCTTCAGGATGTTGCGGGTCGAGAGCATGAGGTGCTTGGCCTCGGCCTGCGCGGCCGCGGAGAGCGGGACGTGCACGGCCATCTGGTCGCCGTCGAAGTCGGCGCCGAACGCCTCGCACACGAGCGGGTGGATCTGGATCGCGTTGCCCTCGATGAGCTTGGGCATGAACGCCTGGATGCCGAGGCGGTGGAGCGTCGGCGCGCGGTTCAGAAGAACGGGGTGGTCCTTGATGACTTCCTCGAGGACGTCCCAGACCTCGGGCGAGACGCGCTCCACGTAGCGCTTGGCGCTCTTGATGTTGTGGGCGAGACCGCGTTCGACGAGCTGCCGCATGACGAACGGCTTGAAGAGCTCGAGCGCCATCTTCTTCGGCAGGCCGCACTCGTTCAGCTTGAGGTCGTTGCCGACGACGATGACCGAACGGCCTGAGTAGTCCACGCGCTTGCCGAGGAGGTTCTGACGGAACCGGCCCTGCTTGCCGCGGAGCATGTCGGAGAGGGACTTCAGCTTGTGGTTGCCGGTGCCCGAGATCGCGCGGCCGCGCCGGCCGTTGTCCATCAGGGCGTCGACCGCCTCCTGGAGCATGCGCTTCTCGTTCCGGATGATGATCTCCGGCGCGCCGAGCTCGAGCAGACGCTTGAGCCGGTTGTTCCGGTTGATCACGCGGCGGTAGAGGTCGTTCAGGTCACTCGTCGCGAACCGGCCACCGTCGAGCTGCACCATCGGGCGCAGGTCCGGCGGAATGACCGGAAGGATCGTGAGGATCATCCACTCGGGCGACGCGCCCGAGCGAAGGAGCGCCTTGACCAGACGGAGCCGCTTGATGGACTTCTTGCGGCGCTGCCCGGTGGTCGAACGCATCTCAGCCTGGAGCTCGAGCGAGAGCTTCGGCAGATCGATCTGACGCATGATCTCGAGGACGGCCTCGGCGCCCATCTGGGCGCGGAAGAAGCGGTACTTGTCCGCGAGCGCGCGGTACTCAGCCTCGGTCTTCGGCTCGAGCGCCTTGATGCTCATGACCTCTTCGCGCTTGCTCTTGGCCTCGTCGCGAACGATCTGCACGTCCGGGGCGATGTCCTGACGGACGACGCTGAGATCCTGATCGGCGCGCATCCGAATGTCGGTGATCTTCTTCTCCGAATCCGCGCGGGTCTGCTCCTCTTCCTTACGGCCGGTCTTCACCATCGCGTCGAGCTGCTTCTGCAGGCTGCGCTGCAGCTGCGTGAGCATCGTCTTCGTCACGTTGTCGCCCTTCTCGGCGATCGTGAGCTCGGCCTGCTTGAAGATGATGTCCTTCGACGCCGGCTTGCCGACGTTGTCCTCGAGCTGCTCCTTGACCTTCGACGCTGCCGTGGTGAGGGCGTCGGAGTCGGCCGCGAGCTGCTCCTCCTGCTGGCGGACGCGCTGCTCGGTGGAGGTGCGGATGCGCATGATCTCGGCCGACGCGCGGCTCTCTACCGCGCCGGTGCGGTCGGAGATCGTCTGCTCGAGCCTTCGGATCTTCCCCTCGGCCTCTTCCCCGATCTGCTGGAGAACGCGCTCGCGCTGGTGCTCGTCGATGTGCGTGATGAGATACAGAGCGAAGTACAGGATCCGCTCGAGGTTGCGCGGGGACATGTCGAGCAGGATGCCGAGACGGCTCGGCGTGCCCTTGAAGAACCAGATGTGCGACACCGGCGACGCGAGCTGGATGTGGCCCATGCGTTCGCGGCGCACCTTCGCGCGCGTCACCTCGACGCCGCACTTGTCGCAGATGATGCCCTTGTAGCGGATGCGCTTGTACTTGCCGCAGTAGCACTCCCAGTCCCGCGTGGGACCGAAGATGCGCTCGTCGAAGAGCCCGTCCTTTTCAGGACGCAGAGTGCGGTAGTTGATCGTCTCCGGCTTGGTGACTTCGCCGCTCGACCACGAACGGATCTGATCCGGCGAAGCCAGCGAGATGCGGATGGCGTTGAACTCGTTTACTTCAAGCACTTATTCACCTGATTCCAGACCGGAAATGTTGATGCCGAGGTTCGGCTCGTTGAACGTGGCGTCCTCGACGAAGCGGATCGCTTCCTCGCTGTCGTTGAGCACCTCGACGCTGAGCCCCAGCGACTGGAGCTCCTTGATGAGCACCTTGAACGATTCCGGGACTCCCGGCGGCTGGATGTCTTCGCCCTTCACGATCGCCTCGTACGTCTGAACACGACCCATGACGTCGTCGGACTTGACCGTGAGGAGCTCCTGCAGGATGTAGGCGGCGCCATACGCCTCGAGCGCCCACACCTCCATCTCGCCGAACCGCTGTCCACCGAACTGCGCCTTTCCTCCCAGCGGCTGCTGGGTGATGAGCGAGTAGGGACCCGTCGAGCGTGCGTGGATCTTGTCCTCGACGAGGTGGTGCAGCTTCAGCATGTAGATGTAGCCGACCGTGATCGGCTGCTCGAACTGCTTCCCGGTGCGGCCGTCGCGGAGGTTGATCTTCCCGTCCTCGGGAAGACCGGCTTCCTTGAGCAGCTCCTTGATGGCGCCCTCGCGCGCGCCGTCAAAGACCGGCGTCGCGACGTGGATGCCGAGAGCCTGCGCGGCCCAGCCGAGATGGGTCTCGAGGATCTGTCCGATGTTCATCCGGCTCGGCACGCCGAGCGGGTTGAGCACGATGTCCACGGGTGTGCCGTCCGGAAGGAACGGCATGTCCTCGACCGGAAGGATCTTCGCGATGACGCCCTTGTTGCCGTGGCGTCCAGCCATCTTGTCGCCGACGCTGATCTTGCGCTTCTGTGCGACGGCGATCCGGATCATCTTGTTCACGCCCGGAAGCAGCTCGTCGTTGTTCTCGCGGCTGAAGATCGCCACGTCGACGACCTTTCCGTGCTCGCCCGACGGGAGCCGGAGAGAGGTGTCCTTCACCTCACGCGCCTTCTCACCGAAGATCGCGCGGAGCAGTCGCTCCTCGGCCGTGAGCTCGGTCTCGCCCTTCGGCGTGATCTTGCCGACAAGGATGTCCTGCGGCCCGACCTCAGCCCCGATGTAGACGATCCCGTTCTCGTCGAGGTCGGCCAGAGCCTCCTCGCCGACGTTCGGAATATCGCGCGTGATCTCCTCAGGGCCGAGCTTCGTGTCACGGGCCTCGGCCTCGTACTTCTCGATGTGGATCGACGTGAACTTATCGTCCTGGACGATCCGGTCAGAGAGGATGATCGCGTCCTCGTAGTTGCCGCCCTCCCAGGGCATGAACGCGACGAGGATGTTCTGGCCGAGCGCGAGCTCGCCCTCGTCCGTGGAGTAGCTGTCGGCGAGGATCTGCGCCTCTTCGACGCGGTCGCCGACGGCCACGATGGGTCGCTGGTTGAAGCAGGTGCCCTGGTTCGTGCGAACGAACTTCTGGAGCCGGTAGCGGAACGCGTCTCCCGCGTCCTCCTCGACCCAGATCTCGGTCGCGCTGACCGAACGCACCACGCCTGGCGCGCGCGCCACGACCACCTGGCCGGAGTCGCGCGCGGCGCGGTACTCGATGCCCGTTCCGATGATCGGCGCCTCGGGGCGTACGACCGGAACGGCCTGACGCTGCATGTTGGATCCCATGAGGGCGCGGTTGGCGTCGTCATGCTCGAGGAACGGGATGAGCGCGGCGGACACCGACACGATCTGCTTCGGCGAGACGTCCATGAAGTCGGCCGTCATCGGGGATGCCTCGTGGTACTCGGCGCCGCGGTGGACCTGAACGCGCTCGTCCATGAACCGGCCCTTGTCATCGAGACGCGCGTTCGCCTGCACGACCGTCGCGAGCTCCTGCTCGTCGGCGGTGAGATAGACGATCTCGTCGGTCACGTACGACCGATCCTTGTCGTCGCGCGCGACGCGGCGGTACGGCGACTCGATGAACCCGTACGGATTCACGCGACCGTACGTCGCGAGGGAGCCGATGAGGCCGATGTTCGGACCTTCCGGCGTCTCGATCGGGCAGATGCGGCCGTAGTGGCTGAAGTGCACGTCGCGGACGTCGAAGCCGGCGCGCTCACGAGAGAGACCGCCCGGCCCCAGGGCCGAGAGGCGCCTCTTGTGGGTAAGCTCGTCGAGCGGGTTGGTCTGCTGCATGAACTGGCTGAGCTGCGACCCGCCGAAGAATTCCTTGATCGCGGCGACGACCGGTCGGATGTTGATGAGCTCCTTCGGCGTCGCCTTCTCCGGCTCGACGATGGACATGCGCTCACGGACGACCCGCTCCATGCGGAGAAGGCCGACGCGGAACTGACTCTGAATGAGCTCGCCCACCGCGCGAACGCGGCGATTGCCCAGGTGGTCGATGTCGTCCGGCGAGCCCTTGCCGTTGTTCAGCTCGACTATCCGACCGACGATCTTCACGAGGTCCTCGTTCGTCAGGGTGCGCGTGGTCATCGGCAGATCGAGGCCGAGCTTCCGATTCAGCTTGTACCGACCGACCTTCGCGAGATCGTACCGGCGGAAGTTGAAGAAGAGCGACTGCACGAGGCTCCGCGCGTTGTCGATCGTCGGCGGATCACCCGGGCGAAGACGCTTGTAGACCTCGACGAGGCCTTCGTTCGTGTTCGTCGTGGGGTCCTTGTCGAGCGTCGACGCGATGTACTGGTGCTCCGGGTCGGCGTCGAGGTTGGTGAAGAGTGCGGCGATCTCCTCGTTTGACGAGTACCCGATCGCGCGCAGCAGCGTAGTCACCGTCAGCTTGCGCTTGCGGTCGACCTTCACTGAGATGACGTCCTTGTTCGACGTCTCGAACTCGAGCCACGCACCGCGGTTCGGGATGAGCTTTCCGTAGAAAAGACGGCGGCCCGTCGTGGGATCGTCGACAGCCGTGAAGTAGACGCCCGGCGAGCGCACGAGCTGCGAGACCACGACGCGCTCAGCGCCGTTGATCACGAAGGTGCCCTTGTCGGTCATCCAGGGGAAGTCGCCGAGGAAGACGTCCTGCTCGGTAACCTCTCCGGTCTCCTTGTTCACGAGCTCGACGCGAGCCCACAGGGGCTTCGAGTAGGTAAGGTCCTTCGTCCGGCACTCCTCCTCGGAGTACTTCGGCTCCCGGAACTCGCTCGAGATGAACTTCAGATCGAGGTTCTTCCCGGTGAAGTCCTGAATAGGTGAGATCTCGGCGAAGAGCTCGCCAAGGCCTTCCTCGCAGAACCACTTGAAAGACACGATCTGGGTCTCGATCAGGTTCGGGAGCGGTAGAACCTCGGGCAGCGACGCGAAGTTACGACGGGCGCGGACTGATGCGGGCACCCGGTCGAGGGTGACGGACATGGGCTGACCCTCCTCAGGGCTGATGGCTGGACAGGTGGATAGACGGCGGGGGCTGTACCTGTGGCAAGGCCAATATCGTATTCCCGACCTGGCGGGTAGGTCAACCGTTGCGAACCGAACACTTTCGACAAGTCGCCATGCCGTGTCAAGAGAGCAGTTTTTGTGTCTGCCTACCGAGCAGCCTAGGCAATCACCTCTCGGCCTGGCGCCCGTGGTGGGACCAGCTGAGGGGGGCGGTGGGGGCCGGTCAACCGGACTCGATCGCCTTGCTGCCTGAGTTGCTGGACATCGCGGACGTCGCTCGTAGGGCTGTCGGTCATCAAGGCTCCGGCGAGCAGCACTCCGAGGGTCCCAAGGCCGACGATCACACCGAGCTTTCGCCGCACGTCGCAACTCTATCGTCGTCGAAATGGCCCTCGAACGGCGACTCTTCGAAGCCTTGGGCGGCGACTGCGAGATCTATGGCTACGACCTCACGGCGGCGCGTCTGGCCGAGGCCGAATCCTGGGTGCACGAAATGCACGATCGGCTCACGCGCTTCTCCCCCACATCGGAGCTCTCGCGCTTCAACGAGTCGGCCGGCTCGTGGGCCGAGGTGAGCCCGCTCCTCGAGGCACTCCTTCGCGAGTGCCTTCGCGCGCACGAGCTTTCGGGCGGGCTCGTCAATGCCGCCGTGCTGCCGGCGCTGCTCGCCGCGGGTTATACGCGCACGTTCGCTGAGGGACCGACCCGCGTGACCGCATCCGTCGTTCCGCCCGCGCTTCCGGAAGTCCTCGAGGTCCGATCCGGCTCGGCGCGCCTCCGACAGGGCGCATCGATCGATCTCGGCGGGATCGCGAAGGGCTGGCTGGCGGATCGGCTCGCGGCCGACCTGGGCCCGAACTCGCTCGTCAATCTCTGTGGCGATCTCTGCGCCCGGGGCGGCGGCGAGACGGGTGACGGCTGGCCCGTCGGCATGGGTGGCAAGACGGTGCTGCTCTTGGATATGGGAGCCGCGACGAGCGGGACGCGGAAACGAACCTGGGGACCGGATCTTCACCATCTGATCGACCCGCGCACTGGTCTTCCTTCACGCAGTGACGTCGTCGAAGCGTCGGTCATCGCCCGAACTGGCGCGGATGCGGAAATCTTCGCGAAGGCCGCGCTGCTCTTGGGAGCGACCAAAGCCGAGGAGTACCTCGCGGCGCGCGACGCGCTGGGTTGGTCGCTTACCGTCTGAAAAACCAAACCGGGACCCCTCCCCTGGGGCCCCGGTCCGGCACCTTTCGCGAGCCCGCCGATTAGGACGCTCTCGCGGCGAGAACTCTATCGGCCCGTGTTCCGCTGCCAAATCTGGCAGCAGACGCTCCGGACCGAATATCAGAGTTTCGGCCCAAAAGGGCCGAATCTCACTTCATTTCGACGGTCGCCCCGGCGTCCTCGAGCTTTTTCTTCACCGCGGCGGCCTCGTCCTTACCGATGTTCTCCTTCACCGCCTTGGGCGCTCCATCAACGAGGTCCTTGGCCTCCTTGAGGCCGAGGCCCGTCAGCTCGCGGACCGTCTTGATCACGTTGATCTTCGACGCGCCCGCTTCCTTGAGGATCACGGTGAACTCGGTCTTCTCCTCGACCTCGGCAGGTGCGGCTCCGCCGCCGCCTCCGCCTGCTCCCGCGACCGCGATCGGCGCGGCGGACACGCCCCAGCGGTCCTGCAGGTACTTGCCGAACTGGGCGATCTCGAGGATCGACCATCCTTCAAGCTCTCCGGCGAGCTTCTCGAACTTGGGATTCTCTTTGACTTCCGTCGCCATCTTTCTCTCCTTACTTATTGCGAGCCGCGCGCCTGAAGCACGCGGACGAGATTTCCTTGAGCCGCTGTGAGTACGCCGACGACTTGAGCGAGCGGTGCCTGAAGCGTTCCGACGAATGTGGCCTGAAGCTGCGGACGGCCGGGAAGACGCGCGAGCGAGGTCACATCGTCGGCGCTCATCGCGCGCCCGCCGATGAGCGCGCCGAGGATCTTGAGCGCCTTCAGCACGCGCGCCTCATCGACGAGGCTCTTCGCGAGCTCGACCTCGTCGACGTTGCCGATCGCGACCGCGGTCGGCCCGGAGAGG
>JALYLL010000136.1 GCA_030774255.1 Chloroflexota bacterium
GCTCCGCGCCGTTCACTCTCGGAAGAAGGGCGAGCGCGCCGGCGTCTGGAGCAGCCGCAGCAGCTCGTCGTCGAGCCGCATGATGCTCAGTGACGCCCCGGCCATCTCGAGGCTCGTCGCGAATTCACCGACGTAGGTTCGCCGCACGAGGACGCCCATTCCATCCAACGTCCGGCGCACGTGTCGGTAGAGCACATAGAGCTCCTCGAGCGGCGTCGCGCCTAGTCCGTTCACGAGGACCGCGACAGCGTCGCCGCGGGAGAGGGGAAAGTCGGCCGCGATCTTTTCGATGAGGTCGCCCGCGATCTGGTCTGCGCTCTCGAGACGGCCGCGACGAACACCGCGCTCTCCGTGGATGCCGATCCCGATCTCCATCTCATCCGGCCCGAGCTCGAAGGTCGGCTTGCCCGCGGCCGGAAGGATCGTCGGTGAAAGACCGACGCCCATCGACCGAGTGTTCGCCACCGCGGACCGAGCCGCCGCGGCGACACCCGCGAGAGACAGACCGCTCTCTGCCGCGGCACCCGCGCACTTGTACGCGAAGAAGAGGCCCGCAACGCCGCGCCGCTCGGATGACCGTTCCGGCGGCGCGGACGCGACGTCGTCGATGCCCACGACGGTGTCCGTCTCGATCTCATCGGCCGCGAGCTCGCCGGCGAGATCGAAGTTCATGACATCGCCGCCGTAATTCCCGTACAGGTAGAGAATGCCCGCCCCTCCGTGGGCGGCTTGTGTCGCGGCGAGGATCTGTTCCGGGGACGGCGAGGAGAACACGTTCCCGACCGCGACCGCCGTGCAGAGGCCGGCGCCGACGTAGCCAAGGAAAAGGGGGAGATGGCCCGAGCCGCCGCCGGTCACGATGCCGACGTGGCCCCTGATGGGTGCATCGGCACGCGCGATCGCGCGTCGATCCTCAGAAACGGCTTTCAGCATCGTTGGATGGGCAGCGAGAATTCCATCGAGCATTTCGTCGACGAAGGCGTTCGGGTCGTTGATGATCTTCTTCATTTCGCCGCCCCTCCTCCTACCACGAAACGAGCTTCCAGACCTCCGGCTCGCTCGTCCCGTCCTCGCCGATCTCCGAGAACATTCGGACCGCACGCTTCAGGTGGCGCATCGATTCGTCCTTCCGGCCTTGCGCGCGGAGGATGTCTGCGAGGTTGTTGTGCAGGGCGGCGGTGCGATGCCGGTCGCCGAGCGCTTCGCACTCAGCCAGAGCCTCCTCGGTGAGGCCGCGGGCGCGATCGAGGTCGCCCGCATCCTTGAGAGCGAGGGCGAGGTTATTGAGGGCGGCCGCGTGGGCCTCGCGATCGCCGAGCTCGCTCGCGAGCGCGACGCTCGTCTCCAGATGCGTGCGGCTCCCCGACGCGCCGAGAATGCCGAGCATGTTGTGCGCCTGGGCGAGCGCGCGCTTCTCCTTCGAACGCTCGGCGAGGCCGAGCGCTTCGGTCGCGAGTCGCTTGGCACGAGCGCTGTCGCCCGCGCGGTGTGCGGCGAGGCTCCAGTCGGCCAGGATCCGAGCCTGCTCGCCGAGGGTCGTGCTCGCTTTTCGCGCCGCGGTGTAGTGGCGCTCCGCGTTCGCCCAATCGCCGCGCCGGTGATGCACCTGTGCGAGCTTGTGCTCGAGCGCGGCTTGCGCCGCGGGGGTGGCCTTCGCGACTGCCGCCTTGTAGCTCTCGATCGCGCGGCCGTAGTCACCGTGCAATGTGTGGATGTCCCCGATCGCTGCCGCGGTCGTCACTTGGCCCGGCGGCTCGTCGCGCATCGTGCCCGCCTCGATCGCGTCGCGAAGGGCGCGGGTCTCCGCCACCGGCGCGACTCCGAGCTCCTGATCGAGTAGCCGAACCGCTTCGCGATACTGACGGAGCGCCGCCGCGCGGTCGCCGGAGCGCGCGAACAGCCGCATGAGATCCCTGTGCGCCGGCTCGTGCAGTGCATCGACGGCGAGCCGGCGCTTTGTGCGATCGATCGCTGCCGCGAGATCTCCGTCGCGCTCGGCGCTCGCTGCGAGGCGGGCCAGGGCGTCGGCGTACTCGGCGCGGAGCGCCTCACTTTCTGCGGCCTGCCAGTCGTCGAACTGCGGGCTGTCGCGCAGGGAGAATCCCTGGAGGAAATCGCCGCGATACAGTCGGACCGCGTCGTCGGGCCGACCCTCGCGCGTCGCGCGCCGGAACTCGGTCACGTCTACGCTCAGATCCGTCCGGTCGAGGTCGATGGTGTCGCCATCGGCCTCGAGCCACCGATCGCCGAGAGCGGATCGGAGCACCGAGAGCGTCCGTCGCAGAGCGCCCCGGGCCTTTTGCTCGTCGTGGTCTGGCCAGAACAGGGCTGCGAGGGTCGCACGCCGCTGGGGCTGCGCGGACACCGCAAGATAGGAAAGGAGCGCTGTGGCCTTCCGGGTGTCAGTCTCGATCGCGGTCCGGCCGACCTCGATGCGTGGCGCACCGAGCAAGCGGACACTCAACCGGCTCATCGCGGACCCATGCGTAACGTTTGGAGGACGCCCCTCAGCGCAGACTTGATCAGATGATGCGCATCGTATCGGCGCTGGCGCTCGCCCCCTGCCGGGGTGCCTTCCTTTGACCCTCGCGGGCATCGCGGCTTCGGCGTTGTACGGAATTACGCTCGCGTTCGACGCCGCCGTTGTGATCCTCGCGTTCCGCACACTCGGCGTCCCGCTCGCCGAGGGTCAGCCGCCCCTGCTCGAACAGCTCCCGTTTTATGTGCCGATCCTGCTCGCGTACAGCACCGTCGGGGCGGTGGTCGCGGCGAAGCGCCCGCGCAACCCGATCGGCTGGCTGTTCATTGTCGTGGCGATCGGGTTCGCGGCATCGCTCGCGCTTGCTGGATACGCGCTCGACGCCCACGTCAACGGCTCGGCGAGCGAGCGCGCGCAGGTGGAAGCCGTGCGTATTGGCGATCCGATCGATCTCGTCGTCGCCGCTTTCGGGTTCATCGTCCTGCTCTACCCGACGGGACGGCTTCCGTCGACACGCTGGTGGCCGCTCGCGGTGTTCATGCTGATCGCGGTGACCTTCGGGCGTTTCTACAGCGGTCCCGGTCACGAACTGTTCGCCTTCGGGACGCCGCTTGCGCTCACCGCGCCTTTCATCAGGTTGCGTCACGCCTCGCCGGTCGAGCGTCGGCAGATCGAGTGGTTCGGGTATTTCATCGCGCTTGGTGTCCTGGCGTTCGTCGCTTCGCTCGTCGTGTCGCTGTTCGACCCAAACGTCGGTGGGTTCTTTTGGGGTTTCGCTGCGTTCTGCGTCGGCATGACCGCGGTTGCGGCAGGCATCGCAATCCTTCGCTACCGGCTATATGACATCGACGTTCTCATCCGCCGGACGGTCATCTACGCCGCGGTGTCGGCGGTGCTGCTCGCGACATACGTCGGGGGCGTCGCGGTGTTGCAGACGATTCTCGCGCCGCTCACCTCCGGTAGCGGTGTCGCCGTGGCGATCTCCACGCTGGGCGTCGTCGCCCTCTTCCAGCCACTCCGGCGCCGCATTCAGAGCGCTGTCGACCGCCGCTTCTACCGCGCGAAGTACGACGCCGAAAAGACGCTCGACACGTTCGCCGGACGCCTACGCGACGAGGTCGAGCTCGACTCGGTCCGGGCAGAGCTGCTCACCGCGGTCGGCGAAACGTTGCAGCCGGCGCACGCGAGCGTGTGGCTCCGCGAGGCCAAGTCGTGAGAACGGCCTTCACGGCGCTGATCTGCGCCATCGCGATCGGCGCGTTCGTTGCGGACTTCTGGTTCCTGGACTTTTTCGGGGCGCAAGGCATCGTCCTGGCCACGCTTCCGTTTCTGTCGTTCGCGATCGTTGGCTCGTTCCTCGTCGTGCGCCGAGCGGGTGGCCCGATCGGTTGGCTCCTCGGCGCAGCCGGCGCGATCTTGCAGATCGTGTTGCTCTCGCAGGCCTACGGGTCCGCGAGCCTCGAGGCAGGCGCAACTTTGCCGGGCGGCGAGGTCGCGCTGTGGTCGGGATCCGTGATCCAGTTCGCGGCGTTCGGCTTCCTGATCTCCGCGCTGGTCCGCTTCCCCGATGGCCGCCCACCGGGCCGCGCGTTCGCCATCCTCCTGTGGGCCTTCGTCGCCTTCGTCGTCGCTGCTGGTGTGGCGGTGGCGTTTGCAGCCCTGCCGATCCCCGCGCCGCCGACGTACGCCGGCCCGCACGCCGACGATTTGTCTCGATCGATCCCGAATCCGTTCGCGTTGCACGGACCGGTCGGCGATCTCATGCTGCTCGCCGCCTTCGTGCTCAAGCTCGTCACGCCGCTGGTGCTCATCGCGCCGCTCGCGCTCGTGGTCCGGTTCCGCCGCAGCAGTGGTGTCGAGCGGCAGCAGCTGAAGTGGCTCACATATACGGCGGCTATCGCCTTCGGACTGTCGCTCATCGCGTACGTGGCTCCCCCCGGGCCAATCAGGGACGTCGCCGATGCCACGTCCATCTTGGGGATCGGGCTGCTCCCGATCGCGATCGGTATTGCCGTCACGCGCTATCGCCTCTACGACATCGACGTCCTTATCCGCCGGACGCTCATCTACGCCGCGGTATCGGCGGTCCTGCTCGCGACGTACGTCGGCGGCGTTGCGGTGCTGCAGACGATCCTCGCTCCCCTTACCACCGGCAGCGGTGTCGCCGTCGCGATCTCGACGCTCGCCGTCGTCGCGCTTTTCCAGCCGCTCCGCACGCGCATCCAGTCCGCCGTCGACCATCGCTTCTACCGCGCCAAATACCACGCCGAACGCACGCTCGACAGATTCGCCGGACGCCTACGCGACGAGGTCGAGCTCGACTCCGTTCGCGCCGAGCTGCTCAACGCGGTCGGCGAGACATTGCAGCCGTCGCACGCGAGCGTCTGGCTGCGGAAGGTCGCGCCCTAAGCGAGCTCAAGCTGCGCGGCGTACTTCTCGAGTCCCATGATCACGCCCTTCAGGGCGAGGCCTTCGGTCTCGAGCCGCGTGGCGAGCCGGGCCGCCTGGCGCATCCGCTCGGCGATGAGCGTCCACGCGGCTTCGCGATGGGGAAGCAGGTAGCCGTCGGTGTAGAAGAGCTCGAATGTCGGACCCGCCGTTCGGCCCGGCGCACTCGGTCCGAAGG
>JALYLL010000137.1 GCA_030774255.1 Chloroflexota bacterium
GCGATCAGCGAGCGGCTCACTTTGACGATGTCGACCGGGAACTTCTCGACCATGTGCGCATCTTCGTCGCTGGCGTCGTCGAGCGTGACGCGGATGCCCTTCGCGCGCATCAGCTCGAGCATCGGGATGGGCGGGTCGGGGTCGCGTGCGAGCGCGCGCGACGAAACCTCCATGATCAACTGCTCCGGGCCGCCGGCCACCTTCAAGGTGAGCTCCGTGTATCGGCGGAAGTGTTGGTCGTGAAGATTCTCAACGGAGAGGTTCACGGCGACGGTGAGCGCGGCGCCGTCTTGCCGCCACACGTTCGCCTGCAGCAGCGCCTCCCGCAGGACCCAGAACGTCAAACGGCGAATGAGTCCTGACGCCTCCGCCTCCGGAATGAACTCGAGCGGAGAGACGAGGCCGCGTTCGGGGTGACGCCATCGCACCAACGCCTCGACCCCCGTGAGCCGGCGGCTCGGCACCTCGACCATCGGCTGGTAATGAAGAACGAGCTCGTTTTCCGTGATCGCGCGCTCCAGCTCGAAGCGCTTCACTCGCGACCGTCCCAGAGCGTGCCGTTCTTGGGCACGTCCAGGCCGAGATGCCGGTACGTCCGCTCCGTCGCCACGCGGCCGCGCGGGGTCCGTTTCAGATAGCCCTCTTGCAGGAGGTACGGCTCGTACACGTCCTCGATCGTTTCGGCGTCCTCGCTGACCGCGGCGGCGAGCGTCTCGAGTCCGACCGGACCCCCGCCGAACTTGTCGGTGATCGCGCGCAAAAGGCTCCGGTCGCGGTCGTCGAGGCCGGCGTCGTCGACTTCGAGCGCCGCGAGCGCTTCGCGCGCGACGGGCAGGGTGACGATGCCGTCATGGCGGACCTGGGCGTAATCGCGGACGCGTTTCAGCCAGCGATTCGCGATGCGCGGCGTGCCCCGTGCGCGCAACGCGATCTCGTGGGCGGCCGCGGGATCGATCTCGACCTTCAAGATGCGTGCGGATCGGCGCACGACCTGCTCGAGCGCTTCCGGTTTGAAGAGATCGAGGTGATAGATCGCGCCAAATCGATCGCGCAGCGGTGCCGAGAGACGGCCGATGCGCGTCGTCGCTCCTACGAGCGTGAAGCGTGGTAACGGAAGCCGCAGTGTCCGCGCGCCCGGGCCCTTCCCCAGGATGATGTCGAGATGGAACTCCTCCATCGCAGGGTAGAGGACCTCCTCGACCACGCGCGGGAGGCGGTGCACCTCGTCGATGAAGAGCACGGAGCCGTTCTCGAGATTCGTGAGGATCGCAGCGAGGTCGCCGGCGCGCTCGATCGCCGGACCGCTGGTGATCTTGATCGGAACGCCGAGCTCGTGTGCGATCACATTGGCGAGTGAGGTCTTCCCCACTCCGGGCGGACCGTAGAGGGCGACGTGCTCGAGCGGCTCATTCCGTGCCTTCGCCGCCTCGATCACGATGCGGAGCTGGCCTTTGACCTTGTCCTGATTGATGTACTCGTCGTCTGAGAGCCGCTGTGGCCGCAGCGACGCCTCGAGCGAGCGTTCCTCGCCCGGCTGCGCGATCGGCGCCGCGTCGCGCGGCGACCGGTCGGCCTTCTTCAGCGCGGCCACGAGTCGACGATCTCGCCGATGCGCTCCGTTGCCTTTTCCAGCGGGACCATTTCGGAGTCCGAGGCGCTGCGGAGCTTCAGCTCCGCGGCGTTCTCTTTGAGGTTTCGCTTGCTCACGGTGACCCGGAGCGGGATGCCGAGAAGGTCCGCGTCCGCGAACTTGACTCCGGCGCTCTCGTCGCGGTCGTCGTAGAGCACCTCGATGCCGCGTTTCTCGAGCTCCGCGACGAGCGCCTCCGCCTTCGTGCGGACCGCCTCGTCGTTTACGGGAAGCGCGAGGACATGCACCTGGTATGGCGCGACCTGTGGCGGCCACACGATGCCTTTGTCGTCGTGGTGCGTCTCGATGATCGTCTGCACCGCCCGTCCGACGCCGATCCCATAGCTGCCACCCACGAAGGGCTTCCGGGTCCCGTCCTCGGC
>JALYLL010000138.1 GCA_030774255.1 Chloroflexota bacterium
TCAGGTCGAGTTTGGCGCCCGGGGGAAGTCCGACCAACCGCCCGAGCGCGAACAGCTGGCTCGATCCCGGCGGCTGTTCCGGAGGCTGCGGAGCGGGCGAGAGCTGAGAGAGGTCGCGCGTGTAGCCGGCGGCCTCGAGCGCTGCGCCGAGCGTCGGGTCGACCAATCCACCCGTCTCTTCGGCGGCGTGAAGCGCGACCCGCAGCGTGTCGGCGAACAGCCGAGAGACGAGGACGAGGCGGCCGGCTGATGCGTTGACCCCGTTCAGCTCGCTCTGCGGGATGAATCGGCTGAAGGTCAGCTCCCGCTCGCGGAACAGCCGCCGGATCGCTCGATGTTCGCCGGTTGTCCCACCGCCGACCACGACCTGGCAACCCATCGCCTCGAACCGGCGGCCGCTCATGACACGGCGGTCGCGGCTCCGGGGGGAGCCTGAGCGGGGGCGACGATGCCCGCCTGAAGAACGTCGCGACGCACGATGCTGACGAACTGCGGATCCGCCGAGAGCGCGCTGGGAGGCTGCTTCGGATGCCCTGCATAGGAATGCCGGGCGAGCACCATCGCGGCTCCGAAAACGAAGGCGCCCGCGGTGGCCATGACGGCTTTCGCTACCCGAGCCCGCCCTCGGGCCGACTCGAGCTCCCTGCCCCTCGGAGAGTTTGGCCGAGGGCCGGCGCCGTTCGTCCCGGAGCGGCTCACGCCGTGTCTCCCCTACCGATGAGCGACGTCACGAGCACTTCGATCTGGCTCCGATCCTGCTTCGCGGTTGATGAGGGAAGAGCGCCGCCGACGCCGGCAGGCACTTCCGAGCGGCACTCCGATTATCCTGTTCGCACGCTCGCCGCGGATTTGGAGAAGGTAAGAATCACCGACCCTCACGAAGGGACATGTGAGATGGAGCTTGAGGAAGCACTTGAGCACTATCACGCGGCCGCGGACGAGTTCGCCAAAGGGAACCCCGAGCCCGTCAAGGCGGTGTACTCGCGTCGAGACGATGTGACGCTCGCCAATCCTTTTGGCCCCGCCGTGCGTGGATGGAACCAGGTTTCCGAGGCTCTGGACTATGCCTCGTCGAGGTTCAGGGACGGCGAGGTCACTGACGTCGAGAGCATCGCGAAGTATGTGACGCCCGACCTCGCGTCGATCCTCGAGCTGGAGCGGTGGAAGGCAAAGGTCGCTGGCCGGAAGGATGTGTCCCCCTTCGACCTGCGAGTCACGAGCACCTTCCGGCGCGAAGATGACACCTGGAAGCTCGTGCATCGGCACGCAGATCCGATCACCACGCCTGATCCCGACGGTCCTCTGCGCGGTTCTTCCGACTGAGCCACCCGAACGTGAGGCGGTCACCGCCCGAGCTGGAGAAGAGTCGGTGCCTCAGCTCGTGCCCGCACGGCGGATGCAGCGGAACACCTCAACCGCGCGACTGGGCGCCGGGGAAGAGCTCAAGGTAGCGGTTGTACCGGAAGAGCCGGTTCCGACGCTTGCCAGTGACTTCGCGAAGGATGTCGATCGCTTCCAAGTCGCGCACCAGAGCGGTCGCGGTGGGCTGGGAAACGCCCAGAGTTCGTTCGATCATGTTCGCGGAGACAACGGGTTGGCGGAGAGGTAATCGAGGGTCGCGAGCGCGTTCGGGGTTCGCTTGCCGAGTCGCGACCGAATCAGTTCTTCATCTTCTCGACGGAGCCCTCCTCCCGAGCGTGCACGCACCAACTCTTCCGCGTTCCGATTCTGCCCACGCACGAACGGACCGGTCAAACTCGCGGTGCCCGGCGGAAGCACGTCGAACGGCTCCGGAGGGTACGCTGCCCATCATGCCGATGTGTTCCTACCTGGATGACTCGGGCCAGCCGTGCGGCCAAGACGCCACCAGAACGGTGGTGGCGGGTCTCATCAAGGAGCCTGAGTTGGCCGAGCAGGCGGGCTGGCACTACGGGGGCACGCTGAAGGTCGCTCGGTTCTGCGATGAACACTTCGGCGACCTGCAGCGTCATGGCCTGGCTCCGCATGAGCCGGGACCGGCGTAGGAACCTGCCCGAGGGGACACCATCGGTCCGCGCGCGCTGGTCGTGAGCCTCTGTCTCGCATCCATTGCGGTGAGCTGTTCCTCCACGAAAGCCGGTGATCTCCCGGACGCGGTATCCGCACCCGCAGGCTCCGGATCACCCTCAGGTCCGGCTTCGTCTCCCAGGTTCGTCGTGGCCGGCGGGGTGATCGCCTTCTCGTCCGACCTGGGAGGAAACATCGACGTTTGGTCGATCCACGCGGATGGGAGCGACCTGCGCCGGCTGACCGACTCGAGGGGCGCCGATCAATCTCCGACATGGGCGCCGGACGGTCGCAGGATCGCCTACCGGTCCGATCGGGACGGCAACGACGAGGTGTACGTCATGGACGCCGATGGGTCCCACCAGCGCAACATGACCCGGAATCCTCATTCGGATTACTCGCCAGCATGGTCGCCGGACGGTCGCTGGATCGCTTTCGCATCCGACCGGGACGCCGGCTCACCCGGATACGCGAACGACATCTGGCTCGTCCGGCCGGACGGCACCGAAGCTCATCGGATCACCCATCACGTGGGCATCGACGAGTATCCGGCGTGGTCGCCCGACTCGACACGGGTCGCGTTCAACTGCAGCGGCGGACGGATCCTTCCCCAAGGAGTGGCGGACTTCGA
The DNA here is from genome assembly GCA_030774255.1 of Chloroflexota bacterium. Classification (GTDB taxonomy): domain Bacteria; phylum Chloroflexota; class Limnocylindria; order P2-11E; family P2-11E; genus 3-1-20CM-2-70-9. The sequence goes on from JALYLL010000138.1 coordinate 2,678, forward strand.
AGTCTGCGTCGTCGATGCGATCGGCGGTCCCGTCCGGCGGCTCACGGACGGAGCTGGGTCCTCTTCGGTCGGCGGATGGGCGCCCGACGGGACGATCCTGTTCACCTCCAGCCGGCAGGATCGTCCGTTTAGCGTCTCCTCGTCGGGGGACATCTTCGCGATGCGGGAGGAC
>JALYLL010000139.1 GCA_030774255.1 Chloroflexota bacterium
ATGCTCGACATCGCGGACACCTCCGCCGAAGACCCCTTCATGGTCATCTACACGTCGGGCACGACCGGCAAGCCGAAGGGCGCGCAGCACGTGCACGGCGGCTTCCCGATCAAGGCGGCGCAGGACCTCGCGCACTGCTTCGATCTGCAGGAGCGCGATGTGATCCTCTGGTCGACCGACATCGGCTGGATGATGGGGCCCTGGCTCATTGCCGGCGGTCTGATGCTCGGCGCGACCATCGTCCTGTACGACGGAACGCCCGACTTCCCCGATGCGTCGCGGATGTGGTCTCTCGTCGAGCGCCACAAGGTCACGCATCTCGGCATCTCGCCGACCGCCATCCGTGGCCTCATGCGCTCCGGTGAGGAACCCGTGCGCGCGAAGGATCGCTCTTCGCTCTTCGTGCTCGGATCGACCGGCGAGCCGTGGAACCCCGATCCGTGGTGGTGGTACTTCCGGAACGTCGGCGAGTCGCGCTGCCCGATCATCAATTACTCCGGCGGCACCGAGATCTCAGGCGGCATCCTCGGGTGCACGACCTGGACGCCGATCCAGCCCAGCTCCTTCATCGGACCGTGCCCCGGGATGGATGCCGACGTCGTGGACGAGACGGGCCGGTCCCTGCGCGGCGCGGTGGGCGAGCTCGTCATTCGCAAGCCCTGGCCGGGCATGACCCGCGGTTTCTGGCGCGATCCTCCGACCGAGGAAGGCCGCTACTTCCAGACGTACTGGTCCCGCCTTCCGAACACGTGGGTGCACGGCGACTGGGCGCGCATCGACGACGAGGGCTACTGGTACATCGAGGGCCGCAGCGACGACACGCTGAAGATCGCCGGTAAGCGCGTCGGACCTGCCGAGGTCGAGTCCGCGGCGGTCGCCCATCCGGCGGTGTCCGAGGCGGCCGCGATCGGCGTGCCGCACGAGATCAAGGGAGAGGCCATCGTCGTCTTCGTGGTGCCGCGCCCGTTGCACCATCCAACGGACGAGCTCGCGAAATCCGTTCAGGACAAGATCGCGGAGATACTGGGCAAGCCGTTGCGGCCCGAAGCTGTGCGCTTCGTCACGCAGCTGCCGAAGACGCGCAACGCGAAGATCCTGCGCCGGGTCATCCGCGGCGCCTATCTCGGAAAGCAGGATCTGGGCGATCTGAGCTCGCTCGAAAACCCCGCGGCGATCGACGAGCTGCGGAGTCTTACCCCTCGCTGATCCGCTCTGAAGCGGCCGCCTGAAGGCGGTTGCTCCAGAGCAGCGCTAGGTGGTGCGGGGTGAGGTGATCGCGCGCACGACCGCGACGATCAGGGCCGCGATGAGGAAGAAGAACGCGACCGCGAGCAGCGCGGCGAGATCCAGCGCCGGCGGACCGGACGGCTCCGGGAAGATTCCCTGGAACGGCCGGACCAAAGGCTCCGTGATGCGGTAGAGGCCGGACACCAGAGGTTGGTTCGCGTTCGCTCCGAAAAGCTTCAGGACGAAGCGGAGGAGCAAAAGCACCTCGAGGACGGTGAACAGCAGCGTCACGATGCGCGTGACCGCCCAAACCGCGTCGTTCCGCGCGACCACTGCGGTCGTCGGTCCGACGTTCACGTTGGATGCGCTCGCCGGTGTCGTGTATGCGGGACGCTCGACGACGCGCTCTCGCTCGTAGCGATCGACGCGCTCCGTGGTGTCGCGGTCGTTGCGTGGTGTTGATGTAGCCATTCCTCATAGGGCAGCAGGTGGCATGCCAAATCGTTAACCTGCGAAGCGGCCGTGGATTTTTCGTTCGCGCATCGGCAGCGGGTGCGTTTTGGCGAGACGGACCTGCAAGGGGTCGTCTACTACGCGAACTACTTGCTGTTCGCGGAGGTCGGACGCATCGCGTACCTCCGCGAGCTGGGCGTCGTCTACGAGCGCGATCTGCTCGGGCACGGCGTCGACTTCACGATCGGCGAGGCGCGCGTGCGGTATCAGGCGCCGCTCCGCTTCGACGACGAGTACGACATCAAAGTCCGCGTCGGCGAGATCCGCCACTCGTCGTGGACGCTCGAGTACGCGATCGACCGCGCCGACGGCATGCATTGCGCCGACGCGTCGACGATCCAGGTGATGATCGACCGCAAGACCGGCCGGGCGACCCGCATACCAGTGGAGCTGCGTCAGATTCTCGAGCGGACGAAGGGCGTCTGATGGACCCCGTCCTCCCTGAGGAGCTCGTCATGCTCCAGCGCTCCGTCCGCGAATTCGTGGAAGAGAAGCTCGCACCATTCGAGCGCGAGATCGAAGAGAAGGACGAAATACCA
>JALYLL010000140.1 GCA_030774255.1 Chloroflexota bacterium
CGGACGAGATCAACCGCGCGCCCGCCAAGACGCAGAGCGCGCTCCTCGAGGCGATGGAGGAGCGGCAGGTGACGCTCGAAGGCGACTCCCTTGCGCTCCCGGACCCGTTCCTCGTGCTCGCGACGCAGAACCCCGTCGAGTACGAGGGTACGTATCCGCTCCCGGAGGCCGAGCTCGACCGCTTCGTCTTCAAGGCGATCGTCCGCTACCCCAGCGCCGAGGACGAGCGCGCCATCCTCCGCGCGCACGACCGGGGCCAGCCCTCGGCGAGGATCGGCGACGTCCAGCCGTTCGCTCACGGGACACTCGAGGAATGCCGCTCCGAGGTCGAGAGCGTAACGGTCGAGGACTCCGTGCTCGATTACGTGGTCCGCATTGCGGCCGAGTCGCGGCGCTCGCCCGACCTCATCCTGGGCGCGAGCCCGCGCGCCGCGGTGCATCTCCTCCGCGCGGCCAAAGCTGCCGCAGCGATCGACGGCCGCGACTTCGTCACGCCCGACGACGTAAAGTCGCTCGCGACCCCAACGCTTCGCCATCGGCTCGTGCTGAAAGCCGAGGCCGAGATCGAGGGTCTGGACGCGGACGCCGTGTGCAAGCGCGTGCTCGCGCGTCTCGAGGTGCCGCGCTGAACCGTCTCGCCGGGCTCCCGCTGCCTCGCCCGCGCCTCCTTGCGCTCGTCCTTGTCGCGGCGCTCCCCCTCGCACTCGCCACGATCGCGCCGGTCTTCGTGACGCTCGCCGCGCTCGTCCTCGTTGTGGCGCTCTTCCTCGCGATCGTCGACTTCCGGGCGACGCCGTCGCCATCGAGCGTGCCGATCGAGCGCGTCTCCGAGCCGCAGCTCTCGATCGGCGTGGGCAACCGCGTCGCAGTCCGCCTGGTGAACCCGTTCGCGCTGCCGCTGCGCGCGACGGTGCGCGATACGGTGCCTCCATCCTTCGACGTCGACCGCCGCACCGCGGAGATCGTCGTCGCTCCGGGTCGTGTCGCCGAAACCACGTACGCCGCTCGGCCGCGACACCGCGGCAGCTTCCGCTTCGGCGATGTGCACATCCGCCTGCGTGGCCCGCTCGACCTTATACAGCGGCAGGGCCGCGTGGCCGCGGACGCGCCGGCGAACGTCTATCCGGATCTGCAGGAGATCCGCCGTTATGAGGTGAGTCTCCGACGCGGGCTCGCCTACGACGCGGGGCAGCGACGCGCACGGATTCCCGGCGCCGGGTCGCTGTTCGAGCGCCTGCGCGAGTACCAGCCGGACGACGATCCGCGCTCCATCTCGTGGACCGCGACCGCGCGGCGCGGGCGGCCGATGAGCGTCGAGTACGAGACCGAGCGCCAGCAGCGCGTCCTGATCCTGCTCGACGCGGGGCGGATGATGTCGAGCACCCTCGGCCGTTTGACGAAGCTCGACCACGCGGTGAACACCGCGCTGATGCTGAGCTACGTCGCGATAGCGAAAGGTGACGAGGTCGGCCTCCTCGGATTCGCCGACGGGGTGCGGGCGTACGACCCGCCGCGCCGCGGACACCGGCAGTTCCTCCGGCTCACCGAGAGCCTTCGCCGTCTGGAGGTGACCACGACCGAGCCGGATTACCGCGCGGCGTTCGAATTCCTGCGGTCGAAGACCGCGCGACGGGCGTTCGCGATCGTGTTCACCGACCTCGTCGACGAGGAAGCTTCGCGCGGTCTGGTCGCCGCGGTCACGCAGCTTGCCGGCAACAACCTCGTGCTCTGCTGCGTTCTTCAGGATCCGCTCCTCGCCGAGGCCGCGGCGCGCACGCCGAGATCCTCCGGCGAGCTCTACGAGCGTGTGGTCGCGTCAGAGGTCCTGGATGCGCGCCGCCGCGCGCTTGCGGTGCTGCGCCGTCACGGTGTCCACTCGATCGACGTCCCGGCGGAGCGGCTCTCCGTCGCGACGATCCAGCGCTACCTCGAGCTCAAGAAGCGGTTCTTCTAAACGAGCGACCGACGAGCGCGATGTAGCCCCAGAGCATCCCGCTTGCGATGAGGCCCACGGTGACTTTCACGGCGATCGGCGCCTCGGACGGCGACAGAAACGCCTCGATGATGCCCGCGACGCCGAGCGCGGGAACGACCAGGAGCATCACTCGGATCGCCTGCGCGCCCGCGAGTCGCAGCGCGTCGCGGCGGCTGCGGTCGCCCGGCCGAAGGAGCGCCCACGCGAGACGGAGGCCCGCGCCGCCGGAGAGCACGATGCACGAGATCTCGAGCGGGCCGTGCGCGGCGGTGAACGTGAGAAGACCTCCCGAGAGGCCGTAGCCCTGCACCACCGCGAGCACGGTGCCGAGCAAGGCGCCGTTCGCGACCAGGAGATACAGCGTCAGCGCTCCGGCGGTGAGCCCTCCAGCGAATGCGACGAGCGCGACGCGCACGTTGTTCACGATGATGAGCGGGCCCATCAGGGGGCGGTACCCCTCGGGGATGTCCGTCCACAGGCGACGCTCGGCGAGGTGCTGGCGCGTCTCGGCCGGCAGAGCGGTCGCCGCGATCTCCGGGAGCAGCAAGCCGATAGCGAAGGTAGCGAGGAGCGGGATCGCGAACGCCGCGAAAGAGACCGCGGTGAATCTCCAGTTCGCGCGGACGGTCGCCGGAAGCTCGTGCAGGACGAATCTCCGAAGTCGGCGGCCGCTCGTCGGCGCTTCGCTGTACACGAGGGCGTGGCCTGCGGCGACAAGATCGTTCAGGCGTTCGGTCGCGGCGTCCAGGGCGAAGTCGCGGCGCGCGACGGCCAGGTCGCTGCTCGCGCTCCGGTAGAGCCGGCCCAGCTCGAGCACGTCGTCGGGAGCGAGGCGCTCCACCC
>JALYLL010000141.1 GCA_030774255.1 Chloroflexota bacterium
GAGCGCGGGGGAATCCGCCGAAGTCATGGATCGTCCGCGGCGTGGAGACGGCGGTGACGCCGGTGCCGTCCGTATACCAGTGCGCCGAGATCGCGACGATCGCGCGCGGTCGCGGCAATGACTCGCCAAGCGCCTTCCAGTCCTCGGTCCACTTGTTGGTGACGAGCGCGTTCATCGGGCTTCCGTGTCCGATGAACAGTGCCGGCATGCGGTCGGTCACGACGACTTCTTGTCGGGTGTCGGTCCGATGAGCTTGAACGCGCTCTGCCAGGGCCACCCGTTCTGAATTTGGAGCGCGATGTTGAGGATCCCCATGGCCTCGAGCGCGCGCGCCATCGCGAGCGGCCCGGCGTCGATCGGCCGGAACCCGATCGATCGCGCGAGCTCAAGGGTCGTCTTCTTCGCGTCGGCGTCATCCGCCGCGACGTATCCGTCGATCGACTGACCGTCGACCGTTGGATCCGCCTGCTTCGATGCGAACGCGTAGTTGAAGGCCTTCGCGACCTTCGCCTTCGGAGCCTTCTCCTGGATCTGCTCGGCCGCCGACGTTCCATCGACGGATTCGCCCATCGATTCGCGCTTCATCCGGTTCGTGACGTCGATCACGACCTTCCCAGAGAGCGCATCGCCAAGCTCGTCCAGGAGAGCGTCGAGGGCCGCGTAGGGCACGGCAAGGATGACGACATCGGCGGCGTTCGCCGCGTCGGCGGCGCTGTGCACCGCGCGAGCCCCTGTCTCTTTTGCTTTGGCGTCCGCATGCGCGGGGTCCTTCGCGCTCAGCGTGACTTTGTGACCTGCGCGGACGCTCGACGTGGCTAACGCCCCGCCGACGTTACCGGCGCCGATGATTGCGATGTTCCTAGGTCTCCCCCCTGGATCACTCGCGGCAAACGAGGAACGCGCGAAGGCGCGAGAGTATTCCCCGATGAGGGTCTTTCTGACCGGCGCGACGGGCTTTGTGATGGGTGCCGTGGCGCGCGCGCTCCGTGCCCGCGGCGACGCGGTCGTTGCTCTCGTGCGAGCGCCATCCCGCGCCGCGTCGCTCACCGCGATCGGCTGCGACCTCGTCGCCGGCGACGTCGTCGATCCGACGGACGCGGTCGGCGCGCTTCGCCGCTGCGACGCGCTCATACACGGCGCCGCGATCTACGAGATCGGCGTCAGCGCCGAGCGGCGCCGCCAGATGGAGGACACGAACGTCAACGGAACCCGTCGCATGCTCGAGGCGGCGAAGGCGGCCGCGACCCCGCGGATCGTCTACGTCTCCACGATCGCGGCGTTCGGGAACACGCACCGCGAGGTCGTGGCGGAAGGGCATCGCCCGACCTCGCCGCCGACATCCGCGTACGAGGACACGAAGCGGCAGGCTCACGAGATCGCGCTCGAGGCGGCGAGAGGAGGCGCGCCGATCGTGATCGTCCAGCCCGGTCAGGTCTACGGACCGAACGACCACTCCGCTGTCGGCGCGAATTTTCGCATGCTTGCGGAGGGGCGCCTCCGGTATCGCGCGTTCGAGGACCTCGGATTGAATCTCGTGCACGTCGACGACCTCGCGGACGGGATCCTTCGCGCGCTCGACCGAGGCCGCCCCGGCGAGTGCTACATCCTGGGAGGCGAGATCGCGAGGCTCGGCGATGCCTATCGCGCCGTCGCGAAGGCGGCCGGTCGCAGCTTACCGGTGTTCGTCCTGCCGCCGGCGATCGCGCGAATCGCAGGGCGGCTTATCCCGAGCATGAAAGAGGTCGTGTCGTCGGCGGATGGCGTCACCTTCTGGGCGACTGATGCGAAGGCACGAGGCGAACTGGGGACGACTCCGCGAGATCTCATGACCGGGATGCGCGATACCTTCGGAACCCTCGCGGGCTAGAGGGATGAAGTGCTGATTCGGATTCCAGCCAAGCGACCGAGGGCGATCGCACTCGCGGTATTGCTGGCGCGCTCAATTGCGCAAGTCGCAAGTTCATCGTGTGGTCGATTGGTCCGAACGCAGGTCCGGTTCCGTGATACCGCTAGTCGACGCGCTTCGGTGCGGCACCTCGTCGTGGAAGACGCTGGAGTGAGCCGGCGGGCGGTGTCTCAGTGCGCATCGGGATGTGGTGGTACTGGTGCTCTGCGATCTCATGCTCGGTGCGTTTCGCGCTTGCCTCGAGCAGGGATGGATAGGAGTCGCCCCTCTCGACGGAGAAGCGCACATCGCAACCACCGTATCGACACGGGAAGCCACCGTAACGCACCGGTACGCACGATAACCGACGAAAGGCCGCAGGTCTCTACCTTGCAG
>JALYLL010000142.1 GCA_030774255.1 Chloroflexota bacterium
CTGGGGCGCGTGCATTCGAGCGATCAAGCAGCAGACATCTAGCTCCCTTCCGTGGGCTCCGTTTTGGCCGCGTGGCATCGCCACGCGGTTTTTCGTGCCCACTCGAAAGGAGAGGCAGATGTCACCCCGAACGCGAAGTCAGCTCTGGCGGACGCAGAACGTGCTCGCCGGTCCCTCGCTCGCCGCGAAGCTCGTCTCGCTCTCGCAGGTCAGTCCGCGCGACGTTGTCTACGACCTCGGTGCGGGTTCCGGTGTCCTCACGGCCGCGCTGGCTCGCCGAAGCTCGCGCGTGATCGCGATCGAACGCGACCCTGCCCTCGTGCGTGGCCTTCGGCGGCGTTTTGACGACGTGCCGAACGTCGTCGTGCGCGAAGGCGACATCCTCGCCTGCCGGTTACCGCAGTCCGACTACGTCATCGTGGCGAATCCCCCGTTCGACATCACAGCCGACCTCGTACGAAAGCTCGCGGACGCGGAGAAGCCCCCACGCGACGCGTATCTCGTCCTGCAGCGTGAGGCCGCGCAGCGCTTTGCGGGCCGACCCCAGATGACGCTCGCTGCGCTGCTCATCGCGCCGTGGTTCTCGGTGCGGGTTCTGTACGCGTTCCACCGCAGCGACTTCGCGCCGGCTCCCGGCGTCGATGCGGTCTTCGTCCGCCTGCACAAACGCGGGCCGCCGCTGGTGGCGCGCAGCGACGAGCGGCTGTACCGCGACTTCGTGACCGTCGCCTTCTCTGCGTGGCGACCCACGATCGCCGGTGCGCTCGCCGCAACGCTCGGGCGCGCCCCCGCTGCGCGCCTGTTCGCGCACGCTGCCGTCGATAGGCACCTCCCGCCGTCACACCTGGAACTGGGTAGTTGGCTGCGGCTGTTCCGTGAGTTTCGATCCGCACCCTTCGTCATTCGCGAGCGCGTGGCCGGCGGCGAGGCGCGCGCGCGGCGGCAGCGAGCGCGACTCCGAAAAGTCCATCGCACGCGCACTCCACGGGACGCCCTCCATCGGACGCCGACGCACCCGGTCGTCGTCGGCTATTCGGTCGAGACGGTCTGGTCCGTGATGTCCGCGCCCGGGCGAATCGCGCGGAAGTGCGCGGCGGGATCGGCGAGAAGCCCGCGGACCTGATCAGCGGCTTCGGGCTGATCGCCATCGCGGAGCGCGTCCGCGTAGGCGTCGATGAGCTCGCGCAGCGCGGGAAGATCCTCGTCGCGCGGCGCGCGCATGTGGACTTTCGCGCCTTTCGCGAACCGGTCGCGCAGCGCGACTTCGTCGAGCCCGCGCGCGGGATCGTGACGGAGGAAGACGACGCCGCCGCTCATGCCCGAGCAGATCCATCGTCCGGGGTCGCCGAGCACCACGGCCGTGCCGCCGGTCATGTATTCGAATGCGAATCCGCGAAGGTCACCGCCGAACAAGACCTGCGCACCCGAGAGACGGATGGCGGCACGCGCGTCGGCGCCACCTTGCACCAGGAACCGGCCGCGCTGCGCGCCGTACGCGAAGCACTTGCCGACCGATCCGTCGACGAACGTACCCGCCGCGTTGCGCGCTTTGAGGATCGCCACCGCCCCGCCGAGCGCGGTCTTCGCCGCGCCATCCTGGGCGCCCCCGCGCAGGGTGAGCGCGACACCGTCGGTCGCGTACGCCGCGAAGCCGTTACCGGCGACGGAGCCCTCGCGGAAGATGGACGCGACATCGGCGACGCTCGCGCCCGCGATCCGCAGCCGCGCCAGCTGGCCTGATGCGTCCGTCGCGACGAAGCGATCGGCCGACCGGAGCGTTCGTCCTTCCTCGGCCTCTTCGATCGCCGCGGCCACTCCGGCGACGACCCGCAGTTCGCGCCGCCCCGGTGGCGTCCACGTGACCGGCTCGAGAAGCTCGCGCAGGTCCACCCGATCCAGACCACGCGCCTGCGCGAGAAGATCGGTGCGTCCGACCAGATCCGTCGTCGCGCGGACGCCGAGCTGCGCCGCGATGCGGGCGAGCTCCTCGCGGAGCGCCGTGAAGAAGCGAGTGAGGTTCTCGACCGCGCGCTCGAACTCGCGCGGCTCGAATCGCTTGACGCCTCTGTCGGTCGCCTCGGCGACGGACTCGAGCTGCGTCGCGATGCCGACATGGCAGGTGTCGAGCTGGCAGCCGCGGCAGATCGTGCAACCGATCGCGACCATCGCGAGCGTCCCGAAGCCAACGCGGTCCGCCCCCAAGCAGAGCATCTTCGCCACGTCGAGCGCGCTCTTCATGCCGCCGTCGCACCAGAGCTCGACGACGTCGCGGAGGCCGGATGCAACGAGCGCACGGTGCGCCTGGGCGACGCCGATCTCGACCGGCAGGCCGGCGCGGCGAAGCGCGTGCTGGCGCGCGGCGCCGGTCCCTCCGTCGAAGCCCGAGAGCGTGACGATGTCGGCTCCCGCCTTCGCGATCCCCACCGCGATGACGCCGATGTCCGGCACGACCGGCACCTTCACCGAAACACGCGCGTTCGGATTCACGGTCTTGAGCTCGTGGACGACCTGGGCGAGGTCTTCGATCGAATAGATGTCGTGGTTATTAGACGGCGAGATGAGATCGATGCCCGGTTGCGCGTTCCGCGCGAGCGCCACTTTCTTGCTGACCTTGCGCGCCGGGAGGTGACCGCCCTCGCCGGGTTTCGCGCCCTGGCCGATCTTGATCTCGAGGTAATTCGACGAGTTCGCGAGCAGCGCGGACACGCCAAACCGACCCGACGCGATCTGCTGGCCGCGATTGCGCGGATAGCGACCGATGAGGTCGGGCAGCTCTCCGCCCTCGCCGTTTATGCAGAGCAGGTCCAGTCGCGCCATCGCCTCGGCGTACGCGCGGTACGCGGTCTCGCCCTGCGATCCGAAGGACATCGATGAGATGTAGAAGGGGGCGGTGTGCTCCCCGGCCGTGGTGTCGGCCGCGCCGTCCGCGTCGTCGAACGGGCGGGTGAAGTCGACGAGATGGCGGAGCGAGACGGGATGCAACGTCTCGAGCTCGCGGAGCCTCTCGGCGTACGTCGCGTATGGCGCTTCGGCGTTGGCGACGGCGAGCGCTGATTTCCAGGCGCGCGGCCAGATCCGGAAGGCGGGCTCGAGACGCGCGTCGCGACGCTCGCGGAGCATCGATGCACGCGCGAACCCTTCCTCGGCGATGCGCTCCCACCCAAGCCCGATCTCGTCGCTTGCGCAGAACGTCTCGAGGCCGGCAAAGCGCGCGACCTCGGGCGCGAGCCCGACCGCCGACAGCTGCCGGCCGTAGCCGCGCAGCTCGTGGATCCCGAGCGTCGACATCACCTTCTCGATGCCCTTACGGAGCGCCTCGATGAGATTGCCGAGCGCGTCCGGGTCGGCCGTCGCGATCGCGTACTCGAGCAGCAGGTACGGGTTGACCGCGTCCGCACCCAGCGCGAGCGCGACCATCACGTCGTGGAGGTTGCGAATGCTCCCGGCTGAGACGACGACCGCACAGTCCCGACGAAGCGAAGGCTGAGCGACAAGAGCGCGATGCGCCGCCGCGACGACGAGCAGCGGGTCGATCCACGCACGGCCCTCGTTCATGACGCCGTGATCGCGAACGACTACGAGCTGCGCGCCGGCACGGACACCGCGTGCCGCGGCCGCGCCGAGCCTCGCGAGGGCATCGCGCGGGTGCTCTTCCCAATCCCGATCGGCTTCGAGGAAGACGGGCGGGATCTTCGCGTCCGCGGTGTACCGCGCGACGACGTCGTCGAGGAGCCATGTCCCCTTCTGCCGCGCGAGCGCGCGGAAGTCGTCGCTCCGAACACCGGTCCAAACGGGGTGCCCGCCGAGCAGGAGCGGGGTCGCGAGCTCGATCCAGCGCCGCGAGTCGTGCGCGTGGGGCGCGGGTCGCGGGCCGAGCAGCACTCGCGTCGAGAAGTGCTCGATCTCGCGCTCGCGGTCGATCGCTGGATTCGTGACGACGGCCACCGTCTCTTGAAGGTGGTCCGCGAGGTTCGCGCGCGGCGCAAGCGCGCCGAGCGGCCCGTCGTAGCCGAGCGAGCCGATCGGCTCGTTGCCCGTCTCGATCATGAATGCGGCCATCCGGAGGTCGTCGGGCTCGAAGCCGAGGGCGGCGAACTGGCGCTCGCGGCGAACCGACAGATCATCCATCTCGTCGGGCGGTGTTCCGATCTCCCAGCGTTTGGCAGCGCCGATGGGCTCGGCTGGGCCGCCCGCGGTGAGGTGCGAGCGCAGACCCTTCATCGCGACGCCGCGGAGGCGACGCGCCGCAAGGAACTTCTCGCGGACCGCGTTCTGATCGAGCAGTCGCCATCCCATGTCGCGGCGAAGGGCGACGCGTTCGCCGGGCGCGAGCGGGACGGGATCGGTGACGTATTCCTCGAGTGGGACGAAACCGCGCTCGCTCGCGAAGACGTGCTCGTCCTTCGTCTCGACGTGCCAGAGAGGTCGCAGGCCGAGGGCATCGACCCCGAAGATGCATGTGTCGCCGACGCGCACCAGGATCCCTGCGGGTCCCTGAGCGAGCGGACCGATCGCGGCGCGCCCCTGGACGTATGCGTCCTGAAGCTCGGCGCCCATGCGCTTCATCTCGTTGATGATTGGCGGGAAGAGAAGCTCGATCGACTCGACCGCGGTGAGCCCGTGGCGGATGACGAGCGCGCGGATGGCCGCGTCGACGTCCTGCGAATCGCTTCCGTCGCGCGAAAGCGGAAGGCCCAGCGCGCGCGCCTCCTCCCGCAGGCGACTGATCGTGTTGATCTCGCCGTTGTGGGCGAACACCGGGAAGGGCTGCACGCGCGTGAAGCTCGTCGACGTGTTCGTCGCGTAGCGGTTGTGTCCGAACGCGGACGACGTCGCGAAGCGCGGGTCCGCAAGGTCGGTGAAGTACGACGTGAGCTGATGCCCCGCCCCGCGGAGCTTGTAGACAGTGGTATGGCGCGAGAGGCTCACGACCGTCGCGGACGTCGTCCGTTCGATGTCGACGCCCGCCTCGTAGAGAGCACGCGAGCCGGGCGTCGCACCGCGCGGCGCGAGGAGCGCGAGCTGGAGAAACCGCGGAGCTTCCGTGCGCCCGCGCGGACCGAGCGCGGCGTCGTCCGTCGTCGCGGTCCGAGCGAGGAGGGTCTCGATGCCGCGGCCGGCGAGGATGGCGACGATCGTCTTCACGTCCGCGGGGTCGTCGTGGAAGAAATGCCCGACGGCGAAGCGCTCGAGCTGCACGGCCGTCTCGTCGCGTCCGGTTCGGTCGAGCTCGTGCGCCCACAGGGCGCGTGGGATGTCGGTCAGGACGCCGGCGCCATCGCCTTCGCCGTCGACGACCCCCGAACGATGAGCGAGCGACGCCATGCCGTGGAGGACCAGCTCGAGAACCGCGCGCGTCGGCCGCGCGTCCTTGCGCGCTACGGCGACCAGCGCACAGGCATCGTGCTCGCTCGCCACGTTTCCTCCCTGCACTAAAAAAGAAGCCTCCCGCTCTCGGGAGGCCTTCGTCGCTTCACGGGTGAACGGTCGCGACTAGGCCTCGTCCTCCGACGCTGCTGCTGCGGACGAGGTGGCGCGGGTACTCACGTCGGTGAGGCTACCTTTGGTAAAGGTTGCGGAACAGCGCTCGGACGGTCGCGTTTCGGTGCTGAGCCTACGCGGCCAGGCGCGAAGCGCCCTGGCCAAGCAGCAGACCGCAGCTGCGCGAGCAGCGAGGACTACGCACGCACGAGGATCTCGACCGGATCGCCGACGCGGATCGGCCCGGAAACCGCGCTCACGGTGCAAAGCGCACCGCGCCGCCCCACAAGCGACTGCCGGAATGCTTCGCGATCGGGAACGCCGAGCAGCTCGCCGATGTGGGTGCAGGGCTCGCAGGGGCCATTGACGCGCAGCGTGGCGCCGCCGATGCGCAGCTCGCTGTCGGCCGGCAGGTTGGTCACGTCGGGCAGCCCCACGGTCGTGATCTCCTCGCGGAGGTCGCCCGGCGTGAGCCGCAGCGCGTCCAATGTGGCGCGGTCGATGACGAGCACGGCGCGGGAGGAGCGGTGGGCATGCACGTCGCCTTCGAGACCGCCGCCGACCCGTCCGAGTACCTCGGCGACGGGCGTAGGCGCGCCATGCTTTTCGGCGCGGATGTGGAGGGAGACGACGCGGCCGGTCATAGCTTCTTGCGAACGATACAAAAGCCTTCCTGCTTCTCGGTCACTTCGAAGCCGGCCTTCACGTACATCGAAAGCGGACCGACGTACTGGGACCAGATCCAGCGGGAGGGATCGACCTCCCCGAGCCACGGAAACGCCTCGGCGGTCTTCATGCCGCGCGAGCGCAGGTGTTCGAGCGCGGCGTCCAAGAGCTGCGTGGCGATCCCCTGCCGCCGCTGGTCGGGCGCGACGACGAAACACACGATCGCGCCGACATCCGCGGTTCGTTCGCCGGGGACGGTGACAAGCTCGGACTTCGGCGCCGCGTGACACCAGCCGACGACGCGCCCGAGTCGATACGCGACAAGACCGTTCGCCTTCGCGGATTTGATCAGGTCGC
>JALYLL010000143.1 GCA_030774255.1 Chloroflexota bacterium
AAGTCCGACAACGTCGCCAAGGGACGGAAGACGAAGGCCAAGCGCTAGCGCCTATCTGCGACCATTCAGTCCATGACAGGGCTGAAGGTCGTGTGCGTCGGCGGTGGCCTCGGGGCTCCGACCATCATGGCCGGGCTCCGGCGGTACACCGAGGACATCACGGGCCTCATCGCGGTCACGGACTCCGGTCGATCGACGGGCAAGGTGCGCATCGCCCTCGATGTGCCCGCGCCCGGCGACATCCGGAGCGCACTGACGGTCCTCGCCGAGGGCGACCCCGCACTCGTTCGGCTCTTCTCGCATCGGTTCGAGACCGACAAAAGCGAGGAGCTGAACGGCATGGCCTTCGGCAACCTGTTCCTCGCGGCGCTGACCCAGCAGGAAGGGTCGTTCCTGCGCGCGGTGGAAGAGGCGTCGCGGCTCCTTCGGATCCGCGGCCGCGTCCTCCCGGTCACGCTCTACAACACGCATCTCTGCGCGAAGCTCGCCGATGGCAGTGTCGTCGAGCAAGAGGTCAACGTGCGCGCCACGGGGAAGGCGCCGATCGAGCGGATCTATCTGAAAGACGACGATGTCCGCGCGACCGACGGAAGTGTGGAGGCGATCGCCTCCGCGGACCTCATCACCCTCGGCCCGGGCAGTCTGTTCACGACGGTGTGCGCGTGTCTCCTCGTGCCGGAGATCGCGCGCGCGATCGCCGACGCGCAGGGTCTCGTCGTCTACGTCGCGAACACCACGACACAGCCGGGCCAGACCGACGGCTTCAGCATCGCCGACCACGTCCGCGTCGTGTCCGATTACCTCGGCGGTTCCGGACTCGACATGGTGCTCGTGAACGACGACACGCCGCCCGACCACCTCCGCGCGCACTACGCCGAGCGGGGCGTCGCCTACCTCGAGCCCACCGCCGCCGAGCTCGCGAAGGTCGAGGAGCTCGGCGTGCGCGCGTTCACTGCGCCGGTGATCGACAAGTGGAGCGGACCACGAGATCTCTGGCTGAAGCAGGACACGATCCGCCACGACGCCGCGCGCGTCGCGACCGCACTGCTTCGACTCGTCGACGAGCGCCGGCCGCGCCTCCGCGCTTTGTCGTAATGGCAGTCGCAGCACGAGTGCGCCATTTCCTCTCCATCGCTGACCTGGAGCGCGACGAGCTCGGACTCCTGCTGGAACAGAGCGCAAGCCTGAAGGCGAGGCCGTCGACGGGAAGCCTTGCGGGCCGGACGGTCGCCCTCATCTTCGAGAAGCCGAGCCTCCGCACGCGGCTGTCGTTCGACGTCGGTATCGCGCAGCTGGGCGGTCACTGCGTCTACCTCTCGCCCGCCGAGGTCGGTCTCGGCCGCCGCGAGAGCGTCTCCGACGTCGCCCGGGTCACGAGCCGGATGGCCGACGCGGTCGTCCTGCGCGTCAACGCGCACGAGACCATCGAGGAGTTCGCGCGCTACAGCGAGGTCCCGGTGATCAACGGACTCTCCGACCTGTCGCATCCGTGCCAGGGCCTTGCCGACATCTTCACGATCCGCGAGCGCAAAGGGCCCGATCTTCGCGGCATCGCCATCGCCTACATCGGCGACGGCAACAACGTCGCGCATTCGCTCATGTTGTGCGTCGCCAAGACCGGCGCGTCACTCCGCATCGCCACACCCGCCGGGTACGAGCCCCTTGCGCGCTACCGCGAGCTCGCCGGAGCCGACGCGAGATCCAGCGGTGCGCAGATAACGATCGGAAACGATCCTGTCGCGGCCGTGACCGGCGCGGACGTCGTGTACACGGATGTGTGGACGAGCATGGGTCAGGAGCAAGAGTACGAGCGCCGCCGGCGCGCCTTCCAGGGGTTCCAGCTCAACGCGCCGCTCCTCGCCCGCGCGAAGAGTGACGCGATCGTCCTGCACGACCTGCCGGCGCACCGCGGCGAGGAGATCACCGACGAGGTGATCGACGGTCCTCAGAGCGCGGTGTTCGATCAGGCGGAGAACCGGCTGCACACGGAGAAGGCGCTCCTGTGCTGGCTCCTCGGAGGAGAGCGATGAACGCAAGCGATGAGCGCACGATCCTCGCCGATTGCTGCGAGGACTGGATCATCGAGTGGGGCGGCTTTTACCGCACCGGACGCGAGTTCCGCTGTCCCGAGTGCGCTACCGAATGGAAGAAGACCGAGGGCGACGCTTATCGCCGCGGTGACGGACGGTCATTCGTACGGCGAGCGCGGTCCGGACCGAATGCAGAGTTCCCGTACCTTGCGGCCGCTGACGGACACGAGCCGAACGTCGAGCGGTGCTGCGCGAAGATTCTTCTTGCGCATGGCGAGAGAATGGCCGAGGGCTCGTTCGTCTGTCCGGTCTGCGGTACGGAGTGGGCGCGGACGACACAGA
>JALYLL010000144.1 GCA_030774255.1 Chloroflexota bacterium
GGCCGAATACGATCGTGATCGACGTGCCCTACCACTATCAGGACACCGCCGACCTCGCGCGCCGCTAAACTCGCGCACTCATGCAACCGAAGCGCATCCTCGTGGCGCTCGCGGGGAGCAGCGCGGATCCCGATGTCATTCGTCTGGTGGCCTGGATCGCAAAGCCGGCGAAGGCTGACGTCGTCGGGATCCACGTCATCGAGGTGCGCTGGAACCTGCCGCTCGACGCCGTAATGGAGCCGGAGCTCGACCGGGGCGAGGAGCTGCTCGAAAGCGCCAAGAAAGTAGCCGACCAAGCTGGCCTCAACCTCGAGACCGAGCTCCTGCAGGCACGGGATGCCGCTGCGGCGATCGTCGACACGGCCGTGGAACGCAAGTGCGACCTCATCGTCGTTGCCATGCCGTACCGGAAGCGATTAGGAAGGGTGTACGTGGGAAGAACCGTGCAGAACGTCTACGTCAACGCGCCGTGTGCGGTGCTCGCGTATCGTCAGGAAGAGACAAAGTGAACGTCGTCATCGTCGGCTGTGGTCGTGTGGGTGGCTTCCTTGCGGGTCTCCTCGACGGCGAGGGGCACCGCGTGAGTGTCGTCGACATCGCGTCGACGAGTCCTGCGCGCGCTGAGCGCGCGTGGTTCCAGCACCTCCCCAGCTCCTTCAAGGGCGAGACGATCCTCGGAGACGGGACCGATCTTGACGTTCTCCGTCAGGCGGGCATCGAGCGGGCCGACGCGTTCCTCGCGCTGACCGAGGGCGACAACCGGAACCTCATGGCAGCGCAGATCGCACAGAAGATCTTCGGCCTGAAACAGGTCATCGCGAAGGTCAACGATCCAGTGCGCGCGCAGACGTATCGCGAGATGGGCATCAACACGTTCTCGCGCACGACCATCCTCGGGACGCTCCTCCACGCGATGCTGCAAGACGACCGCGAGGTCGGCGAGGTGCTCGTGCGTAAGGCTCTCGCACACGAGGCCGACATGGTCCACGAACCCGTGAAGGCGCGCTGATGTACTTCGTCGTCGCCGGCGCCGGCGAGGTCGGATTCCATCTCGCGCAGGCGCTCCTC
This sequence comes from Chloroflexota bacterium, assembly GCA_030774255.1. Lineage (GTDB taxonomy): Bacteria > Chloroflexota > Limnocylindria > P2-11E > P2-11E > 3-1-20CM-2-70-9. The sequence goes on from JALYLL010000144.1 coordinate 1,069, forward strand.
GAGTCCGGCCACGAGATCACTGTCATCGAGGCCGATCGGCGCCGCGCCAATTTCGTCCAGGAGAAGCTCGGCTCGATCGTGATGAACGCGCCGGCGGACGAGGGCCGCGCCCAGATGGAGGCCGGCTGCAGCCGGGCCGATGCGCTGATCGCCGTCACCGGGGACGACGCGAAGAACCTCGTGATCTGTCAGCTCGCGAAGCTACGCTGCCACACCCCACGCGTGATCGCGCGCGTCAACAATCCGAAGAACGAGATCGTCTTCAAGACCCTCGGCATCGACGAGACCATCTCGTCGACCCGCGTGCTCATGAACGTCATCGAGCAGGAGCTTCCTTCGGGCGGCTTCATGCCGCTGATGTCCCTCGCCGGCTCCGCGAACGAGCTGATCGAGGCTGAGATCGCGATCGGAACGCCGCCTGCCGGCAAGAGCGTCGGGAGCTTGCGACTACCGACTGGCGCGCTCGTCGGCGGGATCATCCGAAAGGGCAAGCTCATGCACGCCGATGACGAGACCAAGCTCGAGGTCGGCGATCGCGTCATGGTGTTTTCGCCTACCGCCTCCGAGAGCGAAGTCCGAAAGGCCCTCTTCGGCTAGCGGAGAACGGCCCCGCGACTACTCCGTAGCCGAAGGCGAAGCAGCAGGACGGTCGGGCACCGCGGAGCGGGCCACGACCACCTACACGTGGTACGGGACGTCGATGACGACCGTGTTTGGGCGAAAGAAGAGCCGCAGCTTGAGCCGCAGGGCCGCCTGGTTGTGCAGCAGGTACTCCCACGGATGCCGCGGGACGAACTCCGAAAGGACGACCGTGATTGAGCGCTCCGGCTCCTGCTTCTGCAGGGCATCGATGTACGCCACGAGGGGCGGGATGAGCGCACGGTATGGGGACTCGAGGATTACAAGATCGGTATCGCCGTCGAACTCGAGGGACCGCCAACGCGCCCGAATCCTCACGCCTTCCGCCGGATCGTCGGTCACGTGGACCGCCGTGACGAGTGGGGCGATCGACCGCGCGTAGGCCAGGGCCTCCAGAGACGCTCGGTCGAGCCGCGCGAGGAGCACCAGCACGCGAGGCGAGGCCCGCCGCGGCAGCGCCGTGTGCGCCTTGTCGAGCGCCAGCTCATCCTCGACCGACCGGTAGTGATGGTTGATCGCCCACATAAGCGCGATGAGCGCTGGTATGAGTACGAGGACCATCCAGGCGCCAAGACCGAACTTCGCCGCCCCGACGACCAGCGCGACGATCGCCGTCGCGATCGCGCCGAGGCCATTTAGCACCGCGCGCCAGCGCCAGCCGCGCTCGGTCCGGCGCAGCTTCCACCAGTGCCTGACCATCCCCGCCTGGCTGAGCGTGAAAGCCACGAACACGCCGACCGTGTAAAGCGGGATCAGGGCGGTGACGCTGCCGCCAAACGCAACGATGAGTACAGCCGACAGAAGCGCGAGGACGACGATGCCGGTGGTGAAGGCGAGACGATCGCCCCGGAACTGGAAGTAGTGCGGGGCGAAGCGATCGCGGGCCAGGATGCTTCCGAGACGCGGGAAATCGGCGAAGGCCGTGTTCGCCGCGAGGACGAGCAGCAACGCGGTCGAGATCTGCACGAGGTAGTGGTACGGAGTGCCATTGCCGACAAAGGTCCGGGTGAGCTGACTCACAACGGTCTCCTGCTCGGTCGGATCGGGAATGATCCCGAGCTGACCAGCAAGGAAGCTCATCCCGAGGAAGATCGCACCGAAGAACGAGCCCATGAGGATGAGGACGACCTGCGCATTGCGCGACTCTGGGCGCTTGAACGCGGGGACCCCGTTGGAGACTGCCTCCACGCCTGTAAGCGCGACCGAGCCGGACGCGAACGCGCGGAGCACGAGGAGGATGCCGAGCGGCCCGATCGTCTCTTGAAGCTGCCACTCGGGCGGTGCGGTGTATTCGGGCAGGGTCCCCGTCGCGAAGCGGAAAAGCCCATACGCGAGGAGTCCGAAGATCGCGACGAGGTAGACGTAGGTCGGAAGGGCGAAGATCGTCGCGCTCTCGCGGATCCCGCGAAGGTTGCCGATCGCAAGGACCACGACGAATGCGACGCCGAGCGCCACGCGCATGTCGAACATCTGCGGGAAGATCGATGTCAACGCAGCGACGCCCGCGGCGATCGAGACCGCCACCGTGAGCACGTAGTCGGTGAGCAGCGCGGCTGCGGCCGTCAGTCCCGGGAATGGCCCGAGGTTGTCGCTCGCCACGATGTACGAGCCGCCGCCGTTCGGGTACGCGCCGATCGTCTGCTGGTAGCTGACCACCACGACGGCGAGCACGGCGATGATCGCGAGGGTGATCGGAAGCGTGAGCGCGGCCATCGTCCCGAGCCCGGCGAGAAGAAGCACTCGCATGATCTCCTC
>JALYLL010000145.1 GCA_030774255.1 Chloroflexota bacterium
CGAAGGTCCCGCAGGGCAAGCAGGGCTTCGATCTCATCCAGTACAGCTCCCCCGAGCCGAACATCCGCGGACAGCAGGACATCCGCGACGTCATCTTCAACATGATCACCGAGGTCATCACCGGCAAGTCCGCGCCGGACGCCGCCATCGCCACGGCGACGACCAAGGCGAACCAGATCATCAAAGACGCTCAATAACTCCCTGATCCGCAACTGAAGAAGCGCCGGGGCAAACTGCTCCGGCGCTTCTGTCTTCCTGGCGAGGCGGGTCCTGTCCCAGGGGCAGGGGCCCCTGACCGCGAAGCGGTTGACGCGGGTCCTGTCCAAGGGGCAGGGGCCCCTGTCGACGTAGTCGCTACGCGGGCCTCTTCCTCAGCGCACCCTCCCCGCCTTGCAGCTCACTGCCGTTCGCTGCGGGCGGGGCCCCGGGGAACCCGCGCTTCGTAAGAGACCCGCTGCGCCGTGCCACCCGCTCCAGCCCCAGCGCAGGCGCTCCTTCAGTTGGAGTCGCTCGTCTCAGCTGTGGGCGCGGTGTGGTGGGCCGACGACCTCGATGCCATATCGCCCAGCCACGGGCCCAAGAACATCAGGACTCGGCACGGCGAGGTCCGCGGGTGGTTTGTCGCTAGTTGCCGGTTGGCCGAGCTCTAATGCGAAGCGCTCGAAGCCCGCGGGCGAGGCAAAGATCAGAACGCGCGTCGGCTCGACATCCACGGTGAAGGTGTGAGCGATCCCGCTCGGAGCGAGCACGAAAGAACCCGCATCCGCCTCGAGCACCGCGTCGCCGACGTAGAAAGTCATGTGGCCATCGAGGACGTACCAGGCCTCGTCTTCTTTGTGATGGATGTGGAGAGGCGGCTCGGTGGCGCGAAAGGCGAGCGCCTCCACGAGAGCGAACCGGCCGCCCGCATCCGCTTCGGCCACCTTCATCGTGAAGCGCCCACCTAGCGACCAGACCGACTGTCCCTCGCCCTTCCTCAGTACGAACGGCGTGCGCCCAGTCATCCGAGCTTCCTCCATTCAGACTCGAGGAGTTTCATGCGCTCCTCGCGTTCTTTGAGCTTCGCCCGTTCTTTCTCCACCACGTCCTTTGGGGCCTTGTCGGCGAAGCCGGGTTTGGCCAGCAGCTCCTGCGAGCGTGTCAACATGTCCCGTGCTTCCGCGAGCCCTCGTTCGAGCCGCGCCTTCTCTTCGGCCTCATCGCGCCCCACAACGATACGAATCTCGATCGCCCGGACGACCGTTGCCGCGCCCTCGCCGCCGGCACCGATCGTGACGTCGCTGTGCGTCAGATCGCCGATCTGTTTCAGAAGGTCACGCACCGCGGCCGTTTCACCGGCGAGCGACACCTTCACGCGTGCCGACGGATCGAGCCCACCCTCCTGTCGCGCATTACGGATCGCGCGCACCACGTCGATGAAGGCGCCGAAGCGTTCCTCGACGGCGAGATCGCGCTTCCCGGCCTTCGGCCACGGCGAGACGACGAGCGACGGTGCGTCATCGGATTTTCCGGCGCGCCTCCAGAGCTGCACCGCGATCGTCTCGGTGATGAACGGCATCGATGGGTGCAGCAGCCGAAGCACGCGATCGAGCACGTATGCGAGCGTGCGCACGGCCTCGACGGCGTCCGCGCCACGCAGCGACGGCTTCGCGAGCTCCACGTATGTGTCGGCGAGCTCGCCCCAGATGAAAGCCTCGAGCGCTACGAGGTACTCGCCGAAGAGGTAACCATCGATGAGGCGCGTCGCCTCGGCGACCGCCGCGTCGGTGCGCGAAAGGATCCAGCGGGCGGCCTCGCCCTTCGCGTCGGGGCGCTGCCCGGCGGTGTGGCCTTTGAACGCCCCCGGATGCTCGTCCACCTGCTTCTGGACGAAGCGGCTGATGTTCCAAAGCTTGTTCGCGAAGTTGCGGGCGTGGTCGAGCTTGTTCTGCGAGAGCTGCGAGTCCGCGCCCATCGCGATCCCGTGCACGAGCGCGTAGCGAAGGGCATCGGCGCCGTACTCCTCAATGAAGTCGAGCGGGCTCACCACGTTGCCGAGCGACTTGCTCATCTTCACGGTGCCCACGCGCACGAGACCGTGGAGGTACACGGTGTCGAACGGGATCTCTCCCAGGTGCTCGAGGCCCAGCATGATCATCCGCGCGACCCAGAAGAACAGGATGTCGTAACCCGTCTCGAGGACGCTTCCCGGGTAGTAACGCTTGAGGTCAGGCGTCTGGTCCGGCCACCCGAGTGTGCTGAACGGCCACAGGCCCGACGAGAACCACGTGTCGAGCACGTCCGGGTCCTGATAGATGTCGTCCGAGCGGCAGCGCGTGCACCGCGTCGGATCCGGCGCGTCCTCATCGGGCACGATCGCGTTGTCGCAGTCGCGGCAGTACCACACCGGGATGGAGTGGCCCCACCAGATCTGGCGCGACACCGGCCAGTCGCGGATGTTCTCCATCCAGTTGAAGTAGACCTTCTCCTGGTACTTCGGCAGGACCGTGATGCGGCCATCGCGCACGGCGGCGATCGCCGGCGGCGCCAGCCGGTCCATGCGGACCCACCACTGCTTCAGCACGAGGGGTTCGTCGACGGTGCCGCAGCGGTCGTGGACCGCGACGGCGTGCGTGATGGGCTCCTCTTTCACGAGGAGCCCGGACGCGCGCAGCTTCTCGACCATCATCTTCCGCCCGGCCTCGCGATCCGGTCCGGCGAGCGGCCCGGCGGCCGGCGTCATCATCCCGCGCTTGTCGATCACCGACAGCACCGGAAGTCCGTGGCGCTGCCCGATCTCGAAGTCGGTCTGATCGTGGCCGGGTGTGATCTTCAACGCACCGGTGCCGAACGACGGGTCGACGGCTTCGTCGGCGATGATCTTGATCCGCCGCTCCACGCCGGGGACCAACACGTCCTTGCCGACGAGCGCCTTCCAGCGCTCGTCGTCGGGGTGGACCGCGACGGCGACGTCGGCGACGATGGTCTCCGGTCGCGTCGTTGCGACGACGACATCCGGCGTGCCCTTCGGCATCGGATCGCTCGATGCCCAGGGATAGCGTACGTAGTAGAGCGTGTCCGTCCGCGTGATGTGCTTGACCTCGAGGTCGGAGTACGTCGTCTGGTCTTTGAGGCACCAATGCACGATCCGATCGCCGCGGTACAGATGGCCCTTCTTGTGTAGCCGGATGAAGTGCGTGCGCACGGCCCGCTGATGCTCAGGCTCCATGGTGAAATGCGGCCGCGACCAGTCGAGCGAGCATCCAAGGACGCGCAGCTGTTTTTCGATCCGCGGCCGGTAGTGGTCCATCCACTTCCACATCTCTTCGAGGAACTTCTCGCGGCCGAGCTGCTGCCGCGTGATGCCCTCTTTCGCAAGCTCGTTCTCCACCACGACCTGGGCGATGATCCCGGCGTGGTCGGTACCCGGCATCCAGAGGGTCGGCTCGCCGCGCATGCGGTGGTATCGAGCCATGAGGTCCTCGTAGCCACCAAAGCCGAGCGCGTGACCGAGGTGGAGGTCGCCGGTGACGTTGGGGAGCGGCAGCATCATGACGAAAGGCTCCCCGGGGTTTTTCTCGTCCGGCGTGAAGAAGCCGTTCTCCTCCCACCACCCGTAGAGGTCCGCCTCGACGGCGGCGGGCCGGAAGTTCTTCTCGTCAAGGCCGAGTGCTGACTGGGGCGGTCCCGGCATCGTCTTCGCCATCGGTCGTACCCCTTTCCAAAACAAAAACGCCGCCTCGTCCAAGGACGAGCGGCGTCGTGGTACCACCCTGGCTTCGCACGGAAACGCTCCGTGCCTTGAGTCCCCTGTAACGGGAGGACCCGATCCGGCTCGCGGGCGACCTTCCGAACCCCTCGCGCGGCACCCTTTCACCAGTTGGGCGCCTTCTCTATCGGTGTGAGGCTCGTACTCCTCCCGGTCGCGGCCGGTAACTGAACAGGATAACGAAGATCGCAAGCAATACCACGGTCGTCGCGAGGGCGACGAGGGTCGCGGCCTGCTGCGGCTGTTGAGTCGACGCCCTCGCCGCGGCGGCGCCCTCAGCCGTCAGAGGCGCGGCCTGATAGCCGGCGACCGCCGGCGTGACCGACGCAGCCGGAGTGGCCGTCGATGCCTCAGATCGAACGAAGCTGTTCGGCGCGGCGAATGTCATCCCCAGGGCCGCGAACACGATGGACAAGGCGAAGCCCACGCGGAGCAAGAGGTTCCCCATAGCGACAATGATGGGTGCAGGACCGATGCCGTGCATTCCGAAGCGAGCAAGCGCTAGGCCGGGGTGCGTTTCCTCATGAGCTGCTTCTGCCGGTACATCGCCCGATCGGCCGCCTCGACGAGGGCGTCAACGGTCGCCTCGCCGGTCGCATCAGCCACGCCCCAGGCGATGGAGGGCAGCCGCCGGCCGATGCCGAGGGTGCTGTGGGCAATCCGCTCGGCCAGGCGCCGAACGATCCGCTCGGCGGTCAGGATCGGGGCACCCGTGAACAGAACGGCGAACTCGTCGCCGCCGATCCGAGCCACCAGATCGCCCTCCCGGACCCCCTGTTGGAGAATCGAGCCGACCCGGACGAGTGCTTCGTCGCCCGCCGCGTGACCGAAGTCGTCGTTCAAGGCTTTGAGCCCGTTCGCGTCCACGATCGCGACCGACAGCGGAGCACCGTCGCGGCGTGCGAGCTCTCGTTCGAGACGTTCGAAGAAGGTCCGCCGGTTCGGCAGACCGGTGAGTGGGTCGGTAGCCGCCGCGGTCTTCGCGGCCTGGTGCAGCTTGGCAACACGCACCGCCGCCGCCACCTGGTGCGATACGGCGGTCAGCAGATCCTCATCCTCGCGGCCGAAGGCGGCGAGTCGCGTGCTCTCGACACCCAGGGCGCCGATGCGCTCGTCGCCGAGCTGGAGCGGAACGCAGAGCACCGAGCGAATCTCGCTCGGCCCGTAGAAGCGCGCGTCGACCCGGCCGTCGGCGACGTTCTGCAGCTCGCCGCGCTCGACGACCCACCAGCTGATCCCCTGACCACGAGGAAGACGCTGACCGACGTACGACCCGGACGGCCCGACGGCGGCACGGATCACGAGATATTCCGCGGCGTCGTCGAGCGTGAGCAGGAAGCCGTTCTCGTAGCCCATCGCATCGCAGATGATCCGGAGAAGCCGCTCGGCGAGGTCGTCGATGTCGAGCACGGCGCTGATCTCCGAAGCGAGGCGCTGCAGGATCGCGAGCTGCCGTCCGTGGGTCTGGGCGCTCGCCGCGAACTGTTCCAGGAGGACACCCGGTCCCGGCACGTCCTCGATGTCCTCGTGGAGGATCCCGGCGATGCGGCGGAGCTGCGCCGCGCCCTGCGCCCGGTCGCGCTCGATGAGGCGCAGGAACGCGTCGACGACCCCGGGATGGAACTGCGTCCCGCGGCAGCGAAGGAGCTCCGCGCACGCGTGCTCGACGGTCTGGGCGGGCTTGTACGCGCGCCGGCTGACGATGACCTCGAACGCGTCCGCGGCCGCCACGACGTAGGCCTCGACCGGCACGAGGTCACCGCCGAGTTGGTCCGGGTAGCCGGCTCCGTCGTAGCGCTCGTGATGGCTCCTCACGATCGGCACGAGGTCGCGAAGCGGCTCGACCGCGTTGACGATCGATGCCCCAAGGACGGAGTGGCTCCGCATCATCACCCACTCGTCGGGTGACAGCGCGCCGGGCTTGTTGAGGATCGCATCGGGCACGCCGATCTTGCCGATGTCGTGAAGGAGAGCGCCGAGCTGGATGCGGCGAACCTGGTCCGCGCTGAGCTGCATCTCCTCGGCGATCCCGCGAGAGAGGGCGGAGACCCGCGCCGAGTGGCTGCGCGTGTAGGGGTCTCGCGCGTCGACCGCCGCAGCGAGCGCGCGCACTGAGGCCAGATACAGCTCGCGCATGCGCGCGAGAGCACCGGCGTTCTCGAACGCGGTGGCGACCAGGTTCGCGAGCGTCTGCAGTACAGCCACGTCCTCGTCGTCGAGCACGTTCGGGGCGTCCGTCCCGCAAGCGAGCACGCCCACGAGCATTCCGCGGCTCTTCATCGGCAGGTGCACCTCGTTCGGCGTGCGGAAGGGCTCGCCCGTGACCACGACCTGGCTTATCGGACCCGATCCCGCCGAAGCCCGCGTTTCGCCCGCACCGGCGTCGTTGCCCCGCGCCTCGATCACGAATTCGAGCTCGTTGGCTCGCTCGTCGTACCGTGCGATCGAGAACGAATCGCGCCGCAGAAGGGTGGCCGCCGCGTCGAATGCCAGCTTCGCGATCCCGAACGGCTCGTGGACCGCGGCGAGCTGCCACGCCAGGACGTTCAGCGCGGAGAGGCGGCCGATCCGTCGCTCGCGCTCGCTGCGCTCGTTCGCCGCGCGAAGCGCGCTCGCGGCGAGATCGGCGAACGCCAGCAGCTCCTGTCGCTCGATCACGTCGAACGTTCGGTACGGATCGGTCGTGCCCACAGTCAACGCGGCGCGGATCTCGCCGTCGAGGATGATCGGGGCGACCATCGTCGCGTGGACGCCCACGTCGCGCGCGAGCACGCTGATCGGCCGGTCCGGCTCGATGCCGCTCTCGCTCGCGTAGTCGCGCATGAGAACCAGCTCGCGTGCGGCGACCGCCTCCCGTAGCAGCGGTCCGTGCGATATCCACCCATGGCTGCGCGCCGGAGCCGCCTTTCCGAGGGCGGCCATCGACCGGACGAGATCACCCTTGACCTCGCTGATGATCACCCACTCCAGGTCGAACACCGCCTGCATGGCCCGGGCGATTCGGTCGATGACGTCCTCGGGCATCGCGCCGGACAGCTCGCGCGACAGCGTCTCGAGCCGGCGGCCCTGCTCGATGATGCGAGCGTTGCGAAGCGCGATCCACGCGTGGGAGGCGAGGCTTTCGAGCGCGGCCCGATCGTCGGTGTCAAAGGGACGAGGCTCGAGGCGCCCCACGGTGAGCGTCGCCGCGAACTCGCCGTGCAGAAAGATCGGGACGCCGATGAGGGCGCGGATCCCGACATCGCGAACCGCGGGTACGGCCGTCGGATCGGCGGCGTAGTCGTCGACCGTCACGGTCGCGCGGGTACGGAGGACGGCGCCGACGATCCCCGCCTCGGACGGCGCGTGCACGCCGACGACCTGCTCGCCCGTTCCGGCTCCTGCCGCGATGTAGAACTCGTCCCCGCGTCGCACGTTAATGGTGGCGTGCTGCGCGTTCGCGAGTAGGAGCGCGCTTCGAGCGATCGTACGGAAGAGCGCCATCGGCTCGGTCTCCGACGCGATCTCGGCGGCGAGGCGCTCGAGGCTCTTGCCGAGACGGAGCGCTTTCTCGGCGCGCGCCTGCTCCGCCCGGTAGGAATCGACCGTCGCGGAGAGGATGAGGACCGTGATCGACACCACGACGACCTCGGCGAAGAACTGCGGTACCCGGGTGGGCTCGTGCGTCGCGACGCGCACCAGTTCCATGCCGAGTCGCGCCGCAAGGTACGTCCCCATCGTGGCAAGCAGTCCCGCACGACCGAGCCGATACATCGCGAGCGCGCCGACGGCGAGGACGATGACGAAGGCGATGCTCCGCGGATTCGTCGCGCTGCCGATCATCCAAACGCCCGCGGTCACGAGATCCGCGATCACGATGTCCACAGGGATCTCCTGCAGGGCGAGCGCGCGACCGCGCCCTCGATCGAGCCACCAATGACGGGCGGCCGTCCCGATCAGAAGGACGAGTGCGGCCGAAGCGATCGGGACCATCCCCTGGCCGCCGAGCGCGAGCCAGGCGACCGCCCCGAGGCACGTGCCCAAACGTCCGAGCAGCAAGGGATCGCGTGGAAAAACCCCGCGCATCGCGCGGGAACGATA
>JALYLL010000146.1 GCA_030774255.1 Chloroflexota bacterium
GTGGCCGGTGGGATGGAGTCCATGTCGAACGCGCCGTATCTTGCCCGCGGCCTTCGCGCAGGCCTCCCGCTCGGCGAGCACAAGCTCGAAGACGCGAATCTCGTCGACGGTCTGATGGACGCGTACGGTCACGGACACATGGGTCTCGGGGGCGAGCTTGTCGCCGAGCAGTGCGGCCTCGGTCGCGAGGATCAGGATCGGTTCGCGCTCGGCTCGTACGAGAAAGCGATCCGCGCGCAGCGCGAAGGCGCGTTCGACGACGAGATCGTGCCGGTGGAGGTTCCGGGGCGGAAAGGCGCCGTCACCCTCGTCAACAAGGATGAGACGCCCCGCGAGACGAGCCTCGAAGCGCTCGCAAAGCTACAGCCCGCCTTCAAACCCGGCGGCACGATCACCGCAGGGAACGCGTCGAAGCTCAATGATGGCGGAGCCGCGGTCATCGTTGCGTCGGAGGAGCGAGCGCGCGAGCTCGGGGCGACCCCCATCGCGCGCGTCGTCGCGCAGGGCCAGTTCGCGCACGAACCCGAGCGTTTTCTCGCGGCGCCCAAGGGCGCGATCGAGCGCTGCCTCGCGAAGGCCGGGTGGAGCGTCGCCGACGTTGATCTCTTCGAGGTGAACGAAGCGTTCAGCGGCATCGAATGCGTTCGCCGCGAGCTGGACATTCCCGATGCGAAGTTCAACGTGAACGGCGGCGCGGTGGCTCTCGGCCACCCCATTGGCGCGTCCGGGGCGCGCCTTCTCGTCACGCTGCTCTACGCGCTCCGGGCGCGCTCGAAGAAGCGCGGCGTCGCGTCGCTCTGTCTTGGTGGCGGCGAGGCTGTCGCACTCGCGGTCGAGCTCGTGTAGTGGCGACGACGGCCGCCGAGACCGGCTTCGATCTCACGCTTTCCGAAGAGCAGGAGCTGACCCAGCGCGCCGCGCGCGACTTCGCGACGGAGAAGATCCTTCCGCGCGCGGCCGAGATCGACGACCAGGGGAAGATCCCGCCGGAGATCCTGCGCGAGCTGGGAACGCTCGGCTTCATGGGGACCTACGTCCCGGAGCGGTACGGCGGCCCCGGCCTGGACGCGGTCTCGTACGCGCTCGTCGCCGAGGAGATCAACCGCGCGTGCGCCTCGACCGGCGTCGTCCTCTGCTCGCATATGTCCCTCGCCGTCGACCCGATCCTGCATCACGGCAGCGAAGCGCAGAAACAGAAGTACCTGCCGAAGCTCGCGCGCGGCGAGTGGATCGGCTGCTTCGCCCTGTCAGAGCCGGCGTCCGGCAGCGACGCCGCGGCAATGAGAACGTCCGCGCGTCGCGACGGCGACGAGTGGATCCTGAACGGGACCAAGAACTTCATCACCAACGGATCGCTCTCCAACGTCGCGATCGTCTTTGCTCAAACCGATCCGGCGCAGAAGCGCAAGGGGATCGCGGCATTCATCGTGGAGAAGGGCACGCCCGGGTTCTCGGTCGGCAAGCTCGAGAAAAAGCTTGGCATCCGCGGATCCGACACCGCGCAGCTCATCTTTCAAGATGCGCGCGTGCCGGCCGCGAATCTCCTCGGCGAAGCGAGCGAGGGCTACAAGATCGCCCTGTCGACCCTCGACGGCGGCCGCATCTCCATCGCGGCCCAGGCGGTGGGCATCGCCCGCGCGTGCCTCGAGGACTCCCTCGCGTACGCCAAGCAGCGCGAGGCCTTCGGAAAGAAGATCGCCGATTTCCAGGCGATCCAGTGGATGCTCGCCGACATGGCCACCGAGATCGACGCCGCGCGTCTGCTCACGTGGCGCGCCGCGGCCATGAAGGATGCGGGTCAGGACTACATCCTGGCCGCCGCAGAGGCGAAGCTCTTCGCGAGCGATATCGCGGTCAAGGCCAGTCGCGATTGCGTTCAGATCTTCGGCGGCTACGGATACCTGAAAGACTTCCCTGCCGAGCGTCATTACCGCGACGCGAAGATCACGGAGATCTACGAAGGGACCAGCGAGATCATGAAGCTCGTCATCGCGGAAGAGATTTTGAAAGAGTGAATCGAGCGAGGAGCGGCTTTGCCGTGATGAGCAAAGAGTGATCGCGCCGACCGGCGGATTCGTCATCGGCGGTGCGGCCTTGCTGGTGCTCGCCGTGCTCGGCTTCGGCGCGTTCTTCTGGCGCGCGTGGCACCTCTACCGGTACATGCGACTCGGTCGCGACGAGGCGCGCATCGACCACCCCTGGCAGCGAGTCCGCGACGAGCTCGTGGTGTACCTCGGTCAGCGCAAGCTTCTGAAGCGGCCGTATTACGTGCGCGGCCTTGCGCACGCCTTCATCTTCTGGGGCTTCCTGGTCATCACGATCGGCACCATCGACCTTCTGGTGAGCGGGATCGTCGGCTTCCACCTCCCCGGGGCGGGAAGCGGGCTCTTCGCGTGGACGATCGATATCTTTGCCGTTCTCGTGCTCGCCTCGATCGCGATCGCGCTGGTCCGGCGCCTCTTCTTTCCGCCACCGCGCATGCACGTCGCGCTCGACGGGTACGTGATCCTCGGGATGATCGCGGTCCTCATGCTGACGCTCCTCGTCTTCGAGGGGGCCGGCCTTTCGGCGGGTCTGCTCGAGAAGGGGTACACGTCGCCGCCGATCGCCAACGCGATCCTCCGATCGATCTTCTCGCGGAATGTCGCGGGCGTCGTGTTCCCGGTCGCGTGGTGGATGCACGTCGTCACCGTTCTTGCCTTCGCCGCGTACCTGCCGCAGTCGAAGCACCTGCACATCGTCACGACACTTCCGAACGTCTTCTTCCGGAAGCAGACGCCGAGGGGACAGCTCTCGCTCATCGAGGACATCGAGAACAAGGAGACGTTCGGCGCTGCCTCCATCCGCGACTTCTCGTGGAAGCAGCTCCTCGACGGCTACACCTGCACGGAGTGCGGGCGCTGCTCCGACAACTGTCCTGCGCTCGCGACCGGAAAGCTGCTCGACCCGCAGAAGATCGTTCTCGACATTCGCGATCAGCTGCTCGCCGAAGGGCCTGCCCTCGTCAAAGACGCGAAGGCCGAGACGAAGCCGCCGGCGCACTGGGTGGAGTCAAAGCCCGAGGAGCTCTGGGCGTGCACCACCTGCGCGGCCTGCGTCGAAGCGTGCCCGGTGACGATCGAGCACATCGACAAGATCGTCGACATGCGACGTCACCTCACGCTCATGGAAGGTTCGGCGCCGCCCGAGGCGCAGCGTGCAATGACCAACATCGAGCGCGCCGGGAACCCGTGGGGTGAGCCGCGTGAGACGCGCGGCGATTGGGCGACGGACCTCAATGTGCCGACGTTCGCCGAGAAGCCGGACGCCGAGTACCTGTACTTCGTCGGCTGCGCGGCATCGGTCGACCGGCGCAATCAGAAGGTCGCGCGCGCCCTTGTCCAGGTCCTGCGCTCCGCCGGTGTGTCGTTCGCGATCCTCGCGTCCGAGGAAACCTGCAACGGAGACCCGGCGCGGCGGATCGGCAACGAGTACCTGTGGCAGACGCAGGCGCAACAGAACATCGAGACCTTCAAGAAGTACGGCGTGCGAAAGATCATCGCGAGCTGCCCGCACTGCTTCAACACGATCGCCAACGAGTACCCGCAGCTCGGCGGGAACTACGAGGTCATCCACGCACTGCAGCTCGTCGATCGGCTCATCGCGGACGGCAAGCTGAAGGTCGGCCGTGGGATGGCCGAGGCCGTCGCCTATCACGACCCGTGCTATCTCGGACGGCACAACGGCATTTACGACCAGCCCCGCGCGGTCATGGACGCGATCCCCGGGATCCAGCGGGTCGAGATCGAGCCGCACAACCGCGAGCGGGGCTTCTGCTGCGGCGCCGGCGGCGGTCGCATGTGGATGGAAGAGAAGGTCGGCCAGCGAGTGAATCACCGTCGGATCGAGCAGCTCCTCGTGCTCAATAGTGGCGCCACAAAGGTCGCGAGCGGGTGCCCCTTCTGCCTGATCATGCTGGAGGAGGGCGTCGGGGCAAAAGGCGTGCAGGAGCAAATCCGGCCAGTCGACGTCCTGGAGCTCGTTGCGGGGAGGCTCGAAAGCTAGATGGATCTCACCGACGGCACGACGATCTTCGCGATCGCGTTCACATTCGTGATGCTGGTCGTCGCGTTCTCCGTCGTCGCATTCGCGCTCTGGTACTCGGGGGACCAGCAGGAGATATGAGAATCGAGCCACGAGATTGAGAAGGACTTGAAGATCCTCATTCCGCTGAAGCAGGTGCCGGACTCGACCGTCCGCGTGAAGGTGGCGCCCGATGGAAAATCGGTCGTCACCGACGGCATCACCTGGTCGATCTCGCCGTACGACGAGTACGCCATCGAGATGGCCCTCGAGCGGAAGGACGCGGATCCGTCGACGGTCGTCGCGGTGGTGACGGTCGGTCCTGCGCGTTCGCGCGACGCGCTGCGGCAGGCCCTCGCGATGGGCTGCGACGAAGCGTCGCTCATCACCGCCGATAACGCCGCGCCGCTCGCCATCGCTCGTGCCCTCGCGAAGTTCGTCGAGGAAGCGAAGCCCGACCTCGTCCTCTGCGGGAAGCAGGCGTCCGATGACGATCAGGGCTTCGTCGGCCCCGCTCTTGCCGAGCTCCTCGGCTGGCCGCACGTGGCCACGATCACGAAGGTCGTCCCCGGTGACGGCGGCGTCGAGCTCTGGCGCGAGGTGGAAGGCGGTCACGAGGTCTGGAAGGCGCCGTTGCCCGCGCTCGCGACGGTCCACAAGAGCGAGAAGGAGCCGCGCTACCCCTCGTTGCCCGGGATCATGAAGGCGAAGAAGAAGGAGATACCCGAGCGCGCTTTGAGCGCGCTGGGCATCGACGCCTCCGGACCCAGCTGGACCGTCCTCTCGATGGAGCCGCCGCCCGTGCGCGGCGGAGGCAAGATCCTCAAGGACGGCGACGCCAAGCAGATCGCGCAGCAGCTCGCGACCGCGCTGCGCGACGAGGCGAAGGTCCTGTGAAGACGCTCGTTGTCGCCGAGCGCAAAGGCACCGATCTCCGCCGCGTGACGCTCGAGCTCGCCGCGAAGGCGGGCGAGCTTGGCGAGGCGACGGTCGTGGAGATCGCGGGCGAGCGTTACTCGCCGTTGCCGTTCGTCTCCGCGCTCGCGAAGAAGGTGGAGTCGGACAACCCCGATCTCGTGCTCCTCGGCGCGACGCTCAACGGACGTGATCTCGGCGCGCGCCTGGCGGCGAGGCTCGGTCGCGCGTACGCCGCCGATGTGACCGATCTGCGCGTGGCCGGGAACGCGCTCGAGGTCGACAAGCCCATGTACGCGGGCAAGGTCCGCGCGAAACTGCGCATCGATCTCCCGGCGGTCGTCTCGGTACGACCCGGTGCGATGCCGCTCAAGGAGGGCGCCGAGGCGCCGCAGGTCCAAAAGATCGACGCGGACGCATCCGCCGAGAGGCTCACCTTCGTGAAGCTCGAGGCAACGGCGACGGCAGCGAAGCGCGTCTCGCTCTCCGAGGCGCGCGTCGTGGTGTCCGGCGGCCGCGGGCTCAAGGGACCCGAGAACTGGCATCTCGTCGAGGAGCTCGCCGACGCGCTCGGCGGCGCCGTGGGCGCCTCGCGTGCGGTGACGGATGCGGGATGGCGACCGAACGAAGAGCAGGTCGGACAGACCGGAAAAACGGTGACGCCGGACCTTTATGTCGCGCTCGGGATCTCCGGCGCGATCCAGCATCTCGCGGGGATGACGTCGAGCAAGGTAATCGTTGCGGTGAACAAGGATCCCGACGCGGACATCTTCAAGATCGCCGACTACGGCGTGGTCGCGGACGTGTTCGAGTTCGTGCCCGCATTCACGGAAGCGGTTAAGAGGGCACGCAGTGCAGGGTGAGGGAGGAGCGGCTTTGCCGCGACGACCGCGGGGGCAGGGGCCCCCGGGCGCGAAGCGACCGATCAGCCTTGAGCGTGTCTCCCGGCGAAGCCGGAGATTGAGCAAGAAGGCGCGCGCCTCTTGAACCCATTCATCGGGGCGACAGAGAGGGAGCTCTCGGGTGCCGTGGCCGATTGGGCATCAGGTAAGGGCCTGGCAGAGCGCATCCCAGCTGCGGAGAAAGCAGGAGCGCTGCCGCCTGACCTGATTGCCGAGCTTGGCCGTCTTGGCGTCCTCGGCATGACGATCCCGGAGGGCGACGGCGGCTTGGGGGCGTCCGCGGTCGCGTTCGCGCTCGTGCTCGAGGAGCTTTCGGCCGCGTGGCCCTCGCTCGCCGTCGGGGTGGCCGTCAACAGCGGCATCGTCGCGAGCTCCATCGTTCGGTTCGGTTCGCCGGAGCAGCGGAAGCGCTGGCTCCCGAAGCTCATGGACGGCGCCGGGCTCGGCGCGTTCGCGCTCACCGAGGCCACGTCCGGCAGCGACGCCGCCTCGCTTCGCATGACGGCGCGGCGCGGCCCAGACGGGTGGCGGATAGACGGACAAAAACAGTTCATCACCAATGCGCGCTACGCCCCGTTCGCGATCGTGCTCGCGCGTGTCGGCGAGCTCGACCCCAAGCGCACGAGCGCCGGCATCACCGCCTTTGTCGTGCCGCTCGATGCGCCGGGTGTCTCGATCGGGCCGCCCGAACGCAAGCACGGTCTGCGTGCCTCGGACACCAGCGCGCTCATTCTCGAGGACGCCCGGCTCGATGACGACGCCGTCCTGGGTGAGGAGGGCAAAGGTTTCGCCATCGCCATGTCCGGACTCGACGGCGGTCGGATCGGCATCGCCGCTCAGTCGGTCGGCATCGCGCGGCGCGCGCTCGAGATCGCTCGGGCGTATGCGAAAGAGCGGAAGCAGTTCGGCCGTCCGATCGCGGACTTCGAAGGACTTCGGTTCAAGCTCGCAAAGGCTGACAGCGACCTGGCCGCCGCGCGGCTTCTCGCGCTGCGCGCGGCCTGGCTGCGCGATCGCGGCCGGCCGTTCACGCGCGAGGCCGCGATGGCGAAGCTCTACGCGAGCGAGACGGCGCAGCGCGCGACGCACGCGGCGGTGCAAATACTTGGCGGCAACGGGTACATGCGCGACTACGCCGTCGAGCGCTACGCGCGCGACGGTCGCGCGACGACGATCTACGAAGGGACGAGCGAGGTACAGCGCATCGTGATCGCGCGCTCGCTGCTCGCCGCGGCATGACCATCCAGAAAACGGGGACCAATTGAAAGAGAAGATCGAGCGACGAGCGATTCACTCGCGAGGAGCGAGTCAACCAGCCATGAGCGTGTCTTCGGGCGAAGCCCGAAGATTGAGCAAGCAGCGCTGGCTCGACGACGTGTACGGGGCCGCAACAAAGAAGCACCCGGAGCGCAAGGGTCGTTTCTCGACGCTTTCCGACGAAGTCATCGATCCGCTCTACACAGCCGAGGACCTCGAGGGCTTCGACCCCGGTCGGGACCTTGGCTTCCCTGGAGAATTTCCGTACACGCGGGGCGTGCAGCCGTCGATGTACCGCGGACGACTCTGGACGATGCGTCAGTTCGCCGGATTCGGCTCCGCGGAGGACACGAACGAACGGTTCCACTACCTCCTCAAGCATGGGGTCGACGGTCTCTCCGTCGCGTTCGACATGCCGACGCTCATGGGCCGCGATTCCGACGATCCACTCTCGCGCGGCGAAGTCGGCCGCGAGGGCGTCGCCGTGGACACGTTGCGCGACATGGAGATCCTTTTCGACCGCATCCCTCTCGACCAGGTCACGACGTCGATGACTATCAACGGGCCGGCTTCGATCGTTTGGGCGATGTACCTCGCTGCGGCTGAGAAGCGCGGCATTCCGCTCGATCGTCTCGGCGGAACGATCCAGAACGACGCGCTCAAGGAGTACATCGCGCAGCGCGAGTGGATCGTTCCGGTGAAGCCCGCGATGGATCTGGTGGTCGATACGTTCCGGTACGGGTCTCGCGACGTGCCCCGCTGGAACACGATCTCGATCTCCGGCTACCACATCCGCGAGGCCGGCGCGACGGCGCTGCAGGAGCTCGCGTTCACACTGATCGACGGGCTCGAGTACGTGAAATGGGGCGTCGAAGCCGGTCTCGATGTGGATGACTTCGTGCCCCACCTCTCGTTCTTCTTCGACGTGCACAACGATTTCTTCGAGGAGATCGCGAAGTTCCGCGCGGCGCGGCGGATCTGGGCGCGCGAGATCGAGCGCCGGTATCACCCCAAGAACGAGCGCGCTCTCCTCATGCGCACGCATGCCCAGACCGCCGGCGTTTCGCTCACGGCGCAGCAGCCCTACAACAACGTTGTTCGCGTCACGCTCCAGGCCCTCGCCGCGGTGCTCGGCGGGACGCAGTCGCTGCATACGAATTCGCTCGACGAGACCTACGCGCTTCCCACGCAGGAAGCGGTGACCCTCGCGCTGCGCACGCAGCAGGTCATCGCACACGAGTCCGGCGTGGCCGACACGATCGATCCGCTCGGGGGGTCCTACTACCTCGAGTCGCTCACCCAGCGGATGGAGGAGGGCTTCGAGCGTTACCTCGGCGAGATCGAGAAGATGGGCGGGATGGTCGAGGCGGTCGAGCGCGGCTACCCCCAGCGCGAGATCACCGAAGCGTCGTTCCATTTCCAGCAGCAGGTCGAGGAGGGGGAGAAGGTCGTCGTCGGCATCAACAAGTACGCGACCGCCGAAGAAGCGCCGATCCCGACTCTGGCGATCGATCCCGACGTCGAGGGTACGCAGATCGCACGACTCGCCGAGACGCGGAAGACCCGCGACGCGGGCCGCTGGAATGAATCAATTGAAGCACTACGAAGGGCGGCGAAGAGCGGCGACGAGCTCATGCCTAGGTTCCTGGAGTGCGCGAGAGCAAACGCAAGCGTCGGTGAGCAGGTACTTGTCCTGAAGGAGGTGTTCGGTGAGTACCACGATCCGGGGTACTTCTAGGGACGAGGTCATCAAGAAGATCGCTGGCGCGCACCGTTCGATGCGGGAGGCCATTGGGGCACTGCCGGCTCCCCGCTGGGACGAGAAGCTCCCATCGGGTTGGACCCTGAAAGAGATGGTCGGCCACCTGGCGTACTGGGAGAGCACCATCCCGGCGTTCGTCGATTCGCTTCGAAACGGGACCAGCCCCGAGGGCGGTGCCGAGGTCGACGAGCTGAACGCGCGCGCGGCGGCCGAGGTGCGCGGCCTCTTGCGCGACGAGGTCCTGTGTCGCTGGGACGATGCGCACTCCGAGATGCTCGAGGTCGCGCGCAATCTGACCGACGCCGAGCTCGCGGACGATGCCTTCATGAAGAAGTTCGAGGGCGAGACGTACGGGCACTACCCGGACCACTACGGAGACCTCGCCGCCGCCATCAAGGACAAGGACGACCTCCTCGCGCTTGTCCAGACGTCCTGGACCCCCTTCCGTCTCGCGATCGGCGCCATCGGCCTTCCCAGCCTCGAGGAGAAGACCTCCACCGGCTGGACATACAAGGACCTCGTCGCGCACGCGGCCGCATGGGAGGACCGAGCGGCGGGCCGGCTCGCGACGTTCCGCGAGAGCGGAGGTAAGGCCTATCCAGCCGTGGACGACACCGATGAATTCAATGCGGCGGTCGTGGAGCGCACGCACGGCCGAGACGCTCGCGAGGTCATCGGCGATCTCGACGCAGCGCACGCCCGGATCGCCGGCGAGATCGGGAAGCTTTCCCACGAACAGATCCACGCCAACGACGATTGGGTCATCGCGGTCGTCGCCGGGAACACCTACGGCCACTACGCGGACCACTTGGACGAGATCTTCGCGAGCGTCCCGAAGCGGCCCGCGGAGCTTCTCGCCAAGATGCGGGAAGGTTGGCGACCCTTCCGGCGTGCCGTGAACCGCCTCGGTCTCTCGGCCTTGTCGGACACGACGCCGTCCGGCTGGACGTACAAGGCGATGCTCGGCCATGTCGCGAACTGGATGGAAAAGCTCGCGGGCGAGATGCCGAACCGGCTTGCGGGCCGCCGCGGTCCCTTCCCGGACGTCGAGGCGGAGAACGCGCGCGAGGCCGAGGCGAGCACATCGCGATCGGCGCACGACGTCGTCGAGAGAGTGCACGCGGCGTATAAGGGGGTCGTCGATCTGGTGACCGCGCTGCCTCCGGACCGCGAGATCGACTTCCTCGCGGTGCGCCTGGTCGTCGGTGAAACGTACGGCCACTTCGTCGAGCACGGCGCTGAGATCGACGCCGCGATACCGCGGACCGCAGCCGACTACGTCGACCGCATCGAGAAGGTTTGGAAGCCTTTCCGTGCCGCGATCCGCGACCGCGGCCGCGCCGGTCTGGGCCAGCCCACGTCAACCGACTGGACATACAAGGACCTTGTCGCGCACGTGGTCGGCTGGATGCAGCAGACCGTGCGCGAGATGCAGACGAAGGAGTTCAGCACCGGCTGGACCGCGACGACGATCCAGGAGTTCAACGACCGCTCCGTGCGGACGCACGAGCTCGTTGGTCCGGAGGCGATGGTCGACGAGCTCGACACGGTCTATCGCCGCCTCCTTGAGACGCTGCGCAGCCTGGGCGATGGCGAGGTCGACGAGAAGATCGCGGGCACGCTGCCCTACTACACGTACCTCCATTGGGAGGAGCACTTCGCGGAGCTCAGCATCCCGCTGTGAAAAGGCCGATCCGCGTCGTCGTAGCGAAGGCCGGGCTCGACGGGCACGATCGGGGTGCGAAGGTCGTGGCACGCGCGTTGCGCGACGCGGGGATGGAAGTGATCTACACCGGCGTGCACCAGACCCCGGAACAGGTCGTCGAGACCGCGTTGCAGGAGGATGCCGACGCGATCGGCCTCTCGCTCTTGTCGGGCGCGCACAACTACATCTTTCCCCGCGTCAGCGAGCTCATGAAGGAAAAGGGTCTGGACGACGTGCTTCTGTTCGGCGGCGGCATCATTCCGGAGGCCGACTGGCCCGCGCTGTCGAAAGTGGGCGTGGAGAAAGTCTTCCCGCCGGGCGCGTCGCTCGAGGAGATCACCAAGTACGTGCGCGAGGCCGTGCCGCGAAAACGTGGCGCCGCCGCGTGACCTACCACGAGAACCCGTCATGGCGGCAGCCGGTCGACAGGGAGGTCGGAGAAGAGCGCGACAACGAGATCAAGAACGAAGTCGATAAAGCAAGGGGGATCAAGATGGCAAAGAAGGACGACAGACCGATCGATGCGGGCCTCGCGGCGCTAGTCGGCAAGAGCGAACAGGAGCTCATCGATTTCTGGAAGCAACGGTTCGGGCTCATCTCGGCGATACCGATCGACACCGCGCGGGTCGGTGCGCTCACGCCTCAGCTGCGGGAGCTCGTACGCATCGAGAACCGCGAGGAGCGCAAGCGGCTCACCGCGGCACGGATGAAGGCCTTCGCGCAGCTTCCGGGCGACCAGCAGGAGCGGATCACGAAGACGCGGAAGGCGGCATACGACATCGACCGCGGCGTGCTCGAGGAAGACCAGAAAATGGTCGACGAGATCCTGCCGACCCTCCCAGAGGCCAAGAACTACCCGACCGCGGCGCGCTGAGCACCGTTTGAACTTTTCCTACCGGGACGATCAGCTCCTCGTCCGCGACACCGTCCGCGACTTCGTGCGGTCGCGGATCGTCCCGAACGCTCACGCGTGGAGTCAGAAGGGCGAGTTTCCGCTCGAGCTCGTCCCGGAGCTCGCCGCGCTCGGCTTGACCGGCCTTGCCGTCCCGCACGAATACGGCGGGGCCGAGCTCGACGTGTTGACGATCGCCCTTGTCATGGAGGAGCTCGGCGCGGGCGATGGTTCCGTCGCCCTCACGCTCGCAGCGCATAACTCGCTCTGCATCGGCCACCTCCTCGTCGGGGCAAGCGACGAGCAGAAGGCGCGTTGGTTGCCGCCGCTCGCCCGCGGGGAGCATCTCGGATGCTGGGCGCTGACCGAGCCATCATCGGGATCCGACGCGATCAGCACGCAAAGCCGCGCCCGCCGCGATGGCGATGACTACGTCCTGGTGGGCACGAAGCAATTCATCACCAACGGATCCATCGCGGGCTTCGGCGTGATCCTCGTGGGCGCAGGCGAGCGCAAGCTCTCGGCGTTCGGGGTTCCGCGCGGGACGGCGGGCCTGCGCGTCGGGAAACGCGAAGAAAAGATGGGACTCCACGCGTCCGACACCGCGCAGCTCGTGCTCGAGGAGTGCCGCGTCCCCGCCGCGGACCGGATCGGCCGCGACGGTGAGGCGTTCGATCACGTAAAGCAGGTCCTCGACAAGGGACGCATCGGCATCGGCGCGCTCGCGATCGGGCTCGGCCGCGCGTCCCTCGAGGTCGCGATCGGATACGCGAAGGAGCGCAAACAGTTCGGCAAGGCGATCGCCGAGTTCGAGATGATCCAGTGGCGCCTCGCCCGCGCCCGAACGGAGCTCGACGCGGCGCGTCTGCTCGTCCACCGCGCCGCCGCGCTCGCCGATGCGGGGCTCCGCTTCACCGACGCCGCCTCGAAGGCAAAGCTCTACGCGTCCGAGGCCGCGACACGCGCCGCCGATTCGTCGCTCCAGGTCCTCGGCGGGTACGGCTACCTCCAGGATTTCCCGATCGAGCGGCACCTGCGGGACGTCCGTCTGATGGAGATCGGCGAGGGCACGAGCGAGGTCCAGCGGATCGTGATCGCGCGCCAGCTCCTTCGCGTCGACTGATGGCCGCGACCGCGACCGGCGATCTGCTCGCTCGCGCGCGGTCGGGCGACAAGCGATCGATCGCGCGGCTCGTGTCCGTCGTGGAGAACGACGACCCCGGCGCGGCCGAGGCGATGCGCGAGCTCTACCCAAAGACCGGGCACGCGCAGACGGTCGGGATCACGGGCCCGCCGGGCGGCGGCAAGTCGACGCTCGTCAATCGCCTCGCCGGTCTGTACCGAGAGCGCGCGGCGCGGGTCGCGATCGTCGCGGTCGATCCCTCGAGCCCGTTCAGCGGCGGCGCGATCCTCGGCGATCGGGTGCGCATGCAACACCACACCGAAGACGCGGGCGTGTTCATCCGTTCGATGGCGACACGCGGCCATCTCGGCGGCCTCGCGCTCGCGACGCCACAAGCGGTCCGCGTGCTCGACGCGGTGGGCAAGGGATGGATCGTGATCGAGACCGTCGGCGTCGGGCAGGTCGAGGTCGAGATCGCCGGGCACGCGGACAGCACGGCCGTGGTCGTGAATCCCGGCTGGGGTGACTCGGTGCAGGCTGCCAAGGCCGGTCTCTTGGAGATCGCCGACATCTTCGTCGTGAACAAAGCCGACCGTCCGGGCGCCGCCGACGCGGTGCGCGACCTCGCGGGAATGCTCGAGCTCTCCGGCGAACGCGCCTGGCTGCCGCCGGTCGTGCAGACGGTCGGGATCACGGGCCCGCCGGGCGGCGGCAAGTCGACGCTCGTCAATCGCCTCGCCGGTCTG
>JALYLL010000147.1 GCA_030774255.1 Chloroflexota bacterium
TTGTCGAAGGCCCGGGTCGCCATGATCGCTCTCGACAACCACCGGGGTCGTCTCGGGTAAGGGTGCGTTCGGTCGCTCAGGGCGTGCTCGGTCGAAATGGATCCGCCGCAGAGCAACGCCTGTGCGGAGGCACAGATGGAAGAGCCGGGCGATTGAGGCTCGCACCACGGGTCCGTTCCGTGCGACGAGCTCACGGGACACCGCCACCGTCAGACGCGCTCCGCGTCCGATCCGCAAAACGAGCCCGGGTGGCGGAGGAACAGCATCGCGCGCACGTATTCCTGCTCTGAGCTCGAAGACGTTGACGCCTACGGGTTCGATCCGGTCTGCGTTCGGACGGCGCTCGGTCATCCCGCATTGCCTGCCGGGAGAGGTTGCATGCCCCGACTGAGCCCCCTTTCCGTCCATCGTGCAAGTCGTTAGTTCTCGGTAGGCGCTCACGATCCCGCCAAAAAGGCCGCCGATGCCGAGGGTCCGTCGCAGGAGGCAGTTCGCTCTCTAGAAGCCCTTCAGCGCGCCAAGGTGTCCGGTCACCAGGAGTTTGGCGAGATGGAGCAGGTCGTCCGGGGTTAGACCCACCAGCTTGGAAATCCCCACGGCGACGAGCAACGCTGTGAGCAGCACGAGCCGGAACACAGCATAGGTATCGGCAGCCGCGCGCGCGACCTAAAGCGGGCGCTACGGGTGCACCCTCGTTCCTGGTTTCTCGTGGCAGACTTGTCGCGCTGGATTGAGGAGGCGCGCAGTGGGTGCTATCGCAACGGGGGTCAAGCTTGACGAAGCGGCGTTGAGCGCAATGCGAACGGCTTTCCGCGGGGAGCTCGTACGGCGGGGCGACCCGACCTACGACGAGCGTCGCAAGATCTGGAACGGTGCGATCGATCGCTACCCGGCTCTCATCATCCGCTGCGCCGGCGTCGCGGATGTCGTCGCGGCGGTGCAATTCGCGCGGGGGACAGACCTGCCGGTGGCCGTGCGAAGCGGGGGCCACAGCTTCCCCGGACAGTCCACATGCGACGACGGCATCGTCATCGACCTTTCTCTGATGAAAGGGATTCGCGTCGACCCGGAAGCGCGGACCGCCAGGGCTCAGGCCGGCGTGCTGCTCGGGGAGCTCGACCAGGCGACGCAGGCGTTCGGGCTGGCCGTCCCAGCTGGCATCGTCACACACACCGGACTCGCAGGGCTCACGCTGGGCGGTGGCATCGGGTGGCTGATGCGGAAGTACGGACTCACGGTCGATCAGCTGCTCGCCGTGGACATGGTCACCGCGAACGGCGAGGTCGTGAAGGCGAGCGAGTCGGAGAACCCTGACCTCTTCTGGGGGATTCGCGGAGCCGGAGGCAACTTCGGGATCGTGACCGAGTTCACGTTCCGCCTGAACCCTGTCGGACCGACCGTGCTCGCGGGTCCGATCTTCTGGCCGATGGATGACTCTCCGAAGGTGCTCCGCTTCTATCGCGATTGGATCACCGACGCGCCAGATGACCTGACGACGATCGTGGTCCATCGGCACGTGCCTCCACTTCCGACGATCCCCGCGGAGTTCCACGGCAAGGCGGTCGTCGCGGTCATGTCCTGTTATGCGGGGCCGGTCGAGGAGGGGGAGAAGGTCATGCGCCCGATGAGGGAGTTCGGATCTTCCATGATCGACCTTTGCAAGCCCAAACCGTTCGTCGCGCATCAATCGATGCTCGACCCGTCGTTCCCGTCGGGCTGGTGGTACTACTTCCGGTCGGCGGACCTGGCCGAGCTCAGCGACGGTGTCATCGACATCGTCGCATCGCGGGCGCTCCAGATGACCTCGCCGCTCACCGCGTTTCCGATCTTCCAGCTCGGCGGCGCCATCTCACGAGTAGGGGAGGACGAGACCGCGTTCAACGGTCGTGGCGCGGGACACACGATCAACATCAACGCGACAACGGCGACGGAAGCAGGCTTCGACGAAGAGCGCGAGTGGTCCCGGAATTTCTGGACAGCCCTCAAGCCCTACCACACGAGCGTCTATGTGAACTTCCTGATGGACGAAGGCGAGGAGCGGATCCGGCAGGCCTACGGACCGAAACGGTACGATCGCTTGAAGGCTCTCAAGCGGAAATACGATCCCGACAACTTCTTCCGGATGAACCAGAACATCTCGCCGAACTAGCACCTCTGTCCCTCGCGCGACAAGGCGTAGGCGTTCGCGTTCGCTCTCCTAGTTCATTTGGATGAGTGACCGGAAAGTCCTGCGCGGCGGAGCCGAGCGCTCCATCTCCGTCGTGGTAGAAGGCCCGTCTCAAACGTGCGGCGAGACGTTGACGCGCTCAGGCGGAGACGTTGTAGTGCGACTAGCGAAACAAGGGGTGGGCGGGTGGCTTCATTTGGGACGGAGGTTCGACCGGACTACTGGCCCGCGCGCGCGGGCTACCTCGCAAGCCTGATATCGGCTGACGCGCTTTTCATCCTAATCATCGGGGCGGGCGGCGAGCGTATCGCCTTCGCGCAGCACAACCTGACCGAGCCAGGCGACGCGACTGACGTCGATACCCGACCCCTCCCGATCCAGCTCGCCGACGGTCGCGCGGCGCGGCACCGGTTCGGAGTACCCCTCATCTGGAAAAACCGAGTGTTTGGTTCGGTCGTCGGACTCCGTGTCGAGCGGGCGTGGGAGTCAGAGAGCCTGGACGCGCTGACACGGGCCGCCGGCCTCGTCGCGATCGATCTCGCCGATGCGTACTCCCTTTGGGATTCGACGCGGACGGCGGCGAAGCTCGAGCACCGCGTGCGCACGCTTGAGGAGATCCGCCGCGAGATCGCGGGCGCCGAAGATCCCGACGAGATGATCGCGATCGCCGCAAAACGAGTCGGAGAGCTGTTCGACGCATCAGGTGTCTCTGTCATGTTGCTGCAGAACGACGATCAGCTGGTCGTCCGCTCGGCGTTCGGAGCGAACGAGCAGGTCGTGCGCGCAGCTCGTCGGCGTCTCGGCGAGGGGATCTCGGGTTGGGTCGCGAGGCACGGACAGCCGCTGGTTCTCAGCGGCCGGGTGAATGATGCGCGGTTCGACGGCGTCGACCCGACGATCGAGGAGGCCATGGTCGTTCCGTTGCGGAGCGGGAGCCGAGTGCTGGGCGTGGTGAACGTGAGAGCTCGCCGCCTGGTCGGCGCGAACGGCGGTGAGCGTTTGCAGGATTTGAACACCGTCGCACAGGACCTGGCTGCGATGATCGAGCGTGCGGAGGCCGCCGTGGCGCGCCTCGAAATGGTTCAGCGCCTCGAGACCGATCGCGGACAGGCCTTGGCCCTCTTTGACCTCGCGCGGCTGGCCGGGATCGGCTCCGATCCGCAAGCGGACCTTGACGCGGCCTCGTCGCTTGTCGCCCATGCCTTTCGCCACGACGTCGTCGGGATCTGGACCCCGAACGGAGATCCGCGACGCCTCCATCGACGCGCTGCCTTTGGGTATGGCGAGGTGTTGCCGGGGGACGTTGACTTGGAGCGCGACAACTTCGCGGCAACCGTCGTTTCGGAGAGCCGTGTGCGCCACATCCGCGGCGAGCGCGCGCGAT
>JALYLL010000148.1 GCA_030774255.1 Chloroflexota bacterium
CCTCGCGGCCGCGCGCGGCGAGCGGACCGAGACCGTCTTCGCGCTCGGCCCGGCGGGGCGCGACGCGCTCGCCGGCTCCGGTCGGGTCGGCGCGCGACAGCTCGCCACGCTCCGCGCTCTCGCCGCGGGCGCGGTGACCTCGCGCGATCTCGCCGATGCCGGCGGTTCCGCGGTCGCCGCCCGCGCGCTCGCAAAACGAGGATTCGTCCTGGCAAGCACGCGCGGAGTAAGACGCGTCCCCGCTGAGTTCGCGTATCCGGACGAGGACCGCGCCCGCGATCTTCCGGCGACGGGCCCGCAGGCGGTCGCGATCGGCGCGATCACCGCGGCGCTGGGTTCGGGAAGCGGCTTCCTACTGCACGGAGTGACCGCGAGCGGCAAGACCGAGGTGTACCTTCGCGCGGCCACGGCGGCGCTTGCGCGGGGCGATGGGGTCATCGTCCTCGTGCCGGAGATCATCCTCACGGCGCAGGTCGTCGCGCGGTTCATCGCCCGCTTCGGGGACCGGGTCGCGCTGCTGCACAGCGCCCTCTCGGCCGGCGAGCGCTTCGACGAGTGGCGGCGAATACTCGATGGCGTCGCCGACGTCGTCGTCGGGTCGCGCTCCGCACTCTTCGCGCCGCTCGAGCGTATCGGCCTGATCGTGGTCGACGAGGAGCAGGAGCCCTCATATAAACAGGAGAGCGACCCGCGCTATCACGCGGTCGACGCCGCGCTCGAGCTCGGTCGGATCACCGGAGCCGCCGCCGTCCTGGGAAGCGCGACGCCGCGCGTCGTCACGTACGAGGCCGCGCGCAGGGGTGAGATCACACCGCTCGCCCTGCCTGAGCGCGTCGGCGAGCTGTCGCTGCCGCCCACCACGGTCGTAGATCTGCGGCTCGAGCTGCGGACGGGCAATCGCGGCACGCTCTCGCAAGCGTTGCGCGAGGCGCTCCAGCGAACGGTCGCCGCCGGCGATCAAGCGATCCTCTATTTGAATCGCCGCGGGTTCGCGACCGTGGTGCTGTGCCGGGACTGCGGCTACGTCGCGAAGTGCCCGGCTTGCGAGATCCCATACGCGTATCACGCCGACGGCGCACTGGTCTGCCATCGCTGCGGCCGTCGCGAGGCAAGAGCGCCGGAGGTGTGCCCGGCGTGCGGCAGCGCGCGGATCAAGCAGCTCGGGGTCGGGACCCAGCGCGTCGAAGAAGAGGTGCGGGCCGTCGTGCCGCGGGCGAAGGTGATCCGCCTGGATCGCGACGCGATACGCGCGAAAGGCGCGCACGCCGCGGCGTACGAGCGCATGCGATCGGGGGACGCACAGGTCATCGTCGGGACGCAGATGCTGGCCAAGGGGTTCGACCTGCCGCGCGTCACGCTCGTCGGCGTCGTGAACGCGGACACGATCCTGAACCTCCCCGACTTCACCGCCGCGGAACGCACCTTTCAATTGCTCACCCAGGTGCTGGGCCGGTCGGGTCGCGGCGAGGCCGGCGGGCGCGGGATCGTGCAGACGTATTTACCGGAGCACTACGCGATACGCGCGGCCGCCGCGCATGACTACGTCGCGTTCGCGGAAGCCGAACTCGAAGGGCGTCGGCGGTTCGGCTACCCGCCATTCGGACGGTTGGCCATGCTCTCGACGCAGGCGAAGAAGATCGAGACGGTCGAGAAGCGCTCGCGCGAGCTCGCGGCGTGGCTGCGCGAGGCCGCTGGCGACGACGCGGAGGTACTCGGGCCCGCGCCGGCATTCGCGGCGAAGCGCGCCGGGAGCTATCGCGCGCAGATCGTCCTGCGTGGCGATCCCGAACGTGTGCTCGATCGCGTCACGGTGAGCAATGAGTGGACTGTCGACGTGGACCCGGTGACACTTCTCGGATGAGTGACGAGACGTTGGGGCCGCTACGCGCCGGGGGCCCCTCCCCCCGCGCCCCCCAGCCCCCGCGTGAGACCTTGGGGGGCTCCGCCCCCGAGCCCGCGCATTCTTCAAAGGTCAGCGAGCCGAAGGAGCCGCTACCGCCGCGGCTGCGCGTCACGAAGGGCACGCCCTGGCGCATCGACCCGGGCCGTCGCGCCAAATGGTCCGCGCCCGACTTCGTTGCGGCGAACGCGGTCGACGTCAGGCAGATCGGCGATCCGGTGCTGCACGCACCGGCGAAGAAACCGCGGCTCAGCCGGCCGGAGCTCGAAGCGCTCGTCGCGCGGATGTTCGCCTCGATGATGGTCGCGCATGGCATCGGGATCGCCGCGCCACAGATCGGCGTGGCTCTGCGTGTCGCGATCATGGACGTCGACGAGGCCGGCATCGTCGCGATTGAGCCGACCATCGAATGGACGAGCGAAGAGAAGGAAGAGACGAGCGAAGGCTGCCTCTCGGTGCGCGGCCTCTACGGAATGCTCGAGCGCCCGCTCGCCGCGCGCCTTGTCGCCGACGACCCTGCCGGAAAGCGCTTCACGCTGATGGGAGACGAGTTCGGGGCGCAATGCATGCTGCACGAGACCGATCATTTGAACGGCATCCTGTACGTCGACCGGCTCCGATCGCGGGAGGATCTCCACACGGTCGAGCCTGACGAGGAGGAACGGGTTTCCGCCTAGCACAGAGGGCGCTGTTCCTCGGGACACCTGACTTCGCGGTTCGCTCGCTCGAGGCACTCGATCGTCTTCGCGAGAGCGGCGTCGTTCAGATCGTGGGAGTGGTGACGCAACCGGATCGTCCCGGATCCCGCGGCGTGATCCGCGAGCCCGCGGTGAAGGCGGCGGCGCGCGCACTGGGGCTGCCGGTCCGCCAGCCCGTGCGCCTCGACGACAGGGAGGTCGCCGCGATCCTCGCGCTCCGGCCTGAGGTCCTGGTCTGGTCGGCGTACGGCAACAAGATCCCGAAGGCGCTCCTCGCCGCCGTTGCCGGCCGCGCGCTCAACGTCCACGCCTCGCTCCTTCCGCGCTGGCGCGGCGCCGCGCCGATCGCGCACGCAATCCTCGCCGGCGACGCCGACACGGGGGTCACGTTGATGGAGGGAACGACCGAGCTCGATGCAGGCCCGATCCTCGCGCAGACGCGAACGAAGATCGGCGACGAGACGAAAGGCGCGCTCGAGGAGCGTCTCGCGAAGCTCGGTGGCGAGCTCCTCGAGCGCGAAGCGCCACGCTATCTCGCCGGCAAGATGGTGAGAAAGCCGCAGGACCCAAAACACGTAACGCTCGCACCGAAGCTCGAGCCGCGCGACGGCGAGCTCGACCTTGCCCGTCCAACGGAGGAGCTCGTCCGCCGAGTGCGCGCATACACGCCGGATCCGGGAGCGTTCGTGACCTTTCGCGGGCAACGCATCGGCGTGCTCCGGAGCGCCGTAGCGGGCGGCCGCGGGACCGATCACGGCGTCTTCGAGATTCGCGACGGAACGCCACACGTCGCGGCTGGCGCCGGATGGCTGCGACTCGACGAGGTGAAGCCCGCCGGCAGGCGCGCGATGAGCGGCGCCGACTGGGCGCGCGGGCTGCGAGACGTTCGGGTCGGCGAGCGCATCCCGTCTTGAGTCGCGCAGCTACGCTCGATCGCATGAGCGACGTCCGTCCGGCCGTCAGCGACCTGAGCAAGGAGCAGCTCGTCGCGTGGCTCGGAAAGCACGACGAGCCCGCGTACCGCGCGAACCAGATCCGGCGGCACGCGACCCATGGCACCGAGGGCGGCTTCGAAGACCTGACCGATCTCCCGAAGTCGCTTCGCGATGCGCTGGCGCACTCGTTTCGCTGGTCGTCCGTCGAGCCGGTGCGCGAGGAGGCAAGCGCGGACGGCGAAACCCGCAAGGCGCTGCTCGAGCTGCGCGACGGCCACCACATCGAGAGCGTGCTCATGCCGCATCACGGCGCGCGCAACGCAGTGTGCGTGTCGACGCAGGCGGGCTGTCCGATGGCGTGCGCGTTCTGCGCGACCGGCGAGATGGGCCTCGTTCGCAACCTCACCGCAGGCGAGATCGTCGACCAGATCCGCCACTGGCAGCGCGAGCTCGCGCCGCGTAAGGAGCGCGTGTCGCACGTCGTCTATATGGGGATGGGGGAGCCCTTCAACAATTACGACGCGACGCTCGCGTCGGTGCGTTCGCTGATCGACCCCGATCAGTTCGGCATCAGCCCGCGGCGAGTGACGATCTCGACGTGTGGAGTCGTACCGGGGATCGACGCGCTTGGGGAAGAGGGACTGCCGATCAACCTCGCGGTGTCGTTGCACGCGCCGGACGATCCGACCCGTGCGCGGATCATGCCGATCAACCGGAAGTGGGGCGTCGAGGACGTTCTCGCGGCCGCAGGGCGCTACGTAAAGCGCACGAAGCGCCGCGTCACGTTCGAGTACGTCCTGCTTGCGGGCGTGAACGATTCGGTTGAGACCGCGCGCTCCCTCGCGGCGCTCATCGCACGCCACGGACCGACGAAAGATGCGCACGTGAATCTCATCCCATACAACCCCGGCGCCGGTGGATTCCGGCGGCCATCCGTCGAGCGGATGGAAGCGTTCACAAAAGTTCTGCAGGAACAAGGCATCGCCGCCACGCTGCGGATAAGCAAGGGGCAGGACATCGCCGCGGGGTGCGGTCAGCTGAAGGTCGCGGAAGGAAAAGCCGCGGCGACGGTGTGAGCGGTTAGAGGCGCTGGGCGGCGACGAACATCGTGTCGCCGAGATTGATCCAGAAGCCGAGCCGGTCGGCGAGTCCGCGAGGCACGGCGCGCAGGACGGTGCGGGCAACGCCGCCCGCCGGACCTCCGCGGAGCTCGATGGTCGCGAGAACGTCGTACAGAGTGTGGTAGTAGGAGGCCGTCTCGATACCGGCCACACGGAAGCCAACCCGAGTGAGTAGCCGGCTGATCGTCTCGCGCGAGAAGTAGTTCACGTGCGAGGGAGGATGGATCTGCCGCCACCGCGAGCCGCGGACCCTCGCGTTGAGCGAGCCCAGGTCCCCCGTGGTGAGGAACAGCCAGCCCCCATCGGAGAGCAACTCGTGCGCTTTGCCGACGAAGAGATCCGGGCCTGGTACGTGCTCGATCGTGTCCCACATACAAACGACGTCGACCGTCTCGCGCGTCGCATCCAGTGCTGTGAAGTTGTCAACCACGACGTTCGCGCCGAAGGCTCGACGTGCGTGTTCGGCGGCGCCCTCCGAGATCTCGACTCCCCTGGTTGAGTCGTACAGCGCCTTCGCTTCATCGAGAAAGAAGCCATAGGCCGCGCCGACTTCGAAGAGCGCTCCGCCGTGGGGCCTGAATTTGGCAATCTGGTCAAGATGCCGCCGCATCGAGCTGCGCAGTGCCCGCTCCTGACCGAGGTAGTCGGGATATTCCTCGCCGGTGAAGTAGTCCTCTCCGTACAGACTGGAAAAGTCGATGCCCGCGGTGTTTCGCAGGAAGAGGAATCCGCAAGCATTGCAGACCTCCAAGCCGCGAAAACCTGGTTTGAAACCGGTGGCTGCGCCACAAGCGGGACAGCCTGATGTCTCAGGAACGGCGGTGACGCGCCTGTTCAATCCGGTAGGTCTCTTTGGCGAGCTCGTAGTCGGGGAGCTGCCCGATGTCCGCCCAATAGTCCTTCAGGACGAACTTCGCGATCGGTCGTTTCGTCGCCAGCATGCATTTGATCAGATCGTCGATCCCGAAATACTTCGCGTCCGGAACCAACTCGAGAACCGCTGGTTTCATACCGTAGATGCCGGCGAGAATCTCTGTTTTGAAGTCCGGCTTTTCCTCGATCGCCGTTATGAAGTGCCCTTCCGATACAACACGTCCGAACCGGAACGGCGTCGTGAACTCCGTCGTCACGACGGTGAGATCCGCGTCCACCTGCGAGGCGAACGTCATCAGTTGAGCGAAGTCGAGGCTCGTAAGGATGTCCCCGTTCATCAGAAGGAAGGGTTGACGGAGGCGATCTCGCAACAGAGAAAGCGGTCCGCATGTCCCAAGCCGCTCGGCCTCTCGGCTGACGGTTACCTTCACGCCGTGGCGTTCACCGTCCCCGATGACCGACTCAAGGTAGTCGGCCATGTAGTTCGTGGCGATGATCACGTGATCGAATCCAGATTTCTTGAGAGCCAGGATCTGGATGTCCATCACCGTGCTCTGACCTATCGGGAGAAGGGGTTTGGGGACGATGTTCGTGAGCGGCTGCAGCCTTGTGCCCAGGCCGCCTGCGAGAATCACCGCGGTGTTCAACGAAGCTAGCCTAAAGCGAAACGCCGTGACACTCGACGAGCAACTCGTATCAACAGTGGTCGGCAGGTCGACCTCGCTGTTCGATGCGGACCTCGGCGAACATGGCGCCGAGGTCAAACGGCGTTTCTCCGGCTCCCGCGTGATGGTCGTCGGGGCCGCCGGATCGATCGGCTCGGCGGTCGTCCGCCACGTGATCGCCTACGGACCCTCGATGCTGTCGCTCGTTGACCCGAACGAGAACGGCCTGGTCGAGCTCGTTCGCGAGGCGAGAAGTGGCCGGGTCGCCGTACCGCCGGAGTTCGAAACGCACGCGGTCGAGCTCGGCAGCATCGAGTTCGAGCATCTGCTGCGCGCGACCGGGCCTCTCGACTTCGTTCTGAATCTCGCGGCGCTGAAGCACGTCCGATCCGAGCGCGATCCATTCACGTTGATGCGCATGCTCGAAACGAACGTCCTCGGCCTTGATCGGGCGCTCGACATCGTCGCGACAACGGGCGTCAGGAAGCTGTTCTCGGTCTCGTCTGACAAAGCCGTAAACCCCACGAGCCTGATGGGCGCGAGTAAGCGCTGGATGGAACGGATCCTCGTTTCGCATTCCGCTCGCGTCGGGTCGTCTTCTGCGCGTTTCGCGAACGTTGCCTTCTCGGCGGGCAGCCTGCTCGAGGGGTTCCTGTTTCGGCTTAGCAAAAGACAGCCGATCGCCGCGCCGCGGAATGTTCGCCGCTTCTTCATGTCGCAATCGGAAGCCGCCGAGCTCTGCTTGCTCGCCTCTGCGCTCGGAGCGACGAACGAGATCTACGTGCCTCAGCTCTCTGAGGCCGAGCATGCCGTGACCCTCGAATCGATCGCCCGCAAGGTCTTGGAAAGCGCTGGACTTGAACCGTTCGAGTGTGCGAGCGAGGACGAGGCCCGATCCAGTCCGCTCCTGAATGAGGCCGCGCCGAGCCGATGGCCGTGTTACTTCGGGGAGACCGATACGAGCGGGGAGAAGGAGGTTGAGGAGCTCGTCGGCTCGCTCGAGACGGTCGACCGCAACAGCTATCGCACGATCGCGGTCGTTCGGCAGCCGGCGGCGGGCGCAGCCGGGCTGCGCGACGCAAAGCTCGAGCTCGAGCGAATCAGGGCAAGCCAGGACTGGGACAAGGGAAGCATCGTCGCAGCGGTTCAAAAGGCCGTGCCTGAGTTCCGCCATCTCGAAAGAGGGAAGTCACTCGACCGGAAGATGTGATGACTCGCGCGCGCCAACGACGACAAAGCTGACGAGTTCTCCTAACACCGCCAGCCAGGTCCCGAGACGGACCGTCGACTGGCCGGCGACCCGATCGATCAGCGGCACAGGGATCTCGACGTAGCTGATGCCACGACGTTCCAGCCGGTACACAAGC
The DNA here is from genome assembly GCA_030774255.1 of Chloroflexota bacterium. Classification (GTDB taxonomy): domain Bacteria; phylum Chloroflexota; class Limnocylindria; order P2-11E; family P2-11E; genus 3-1-20CM-2-70-9. The sequence continues at coordinate 7,560 of JALYLL010000148.1, forward strand.
TCGGCGTCGATGAACCAACCTGCCGACCGGAGCGCAATTCCGTCGAGCGTCGAATGCCTGAGCAGCTTGAATGACGAGTTCACGTTCTTCGCTCGTATTCCGAGCACCAATCTGAGAAGCGCGCGATACATGAGCGACTGCCATCTTCTGACCGCGCCTCTCGGGTCTCCCGGCCGATAGCTCAGGACGCAGTCGGCGCGCTCGAGCAACGGTACTGCCCGGCCGATCGTCTCAAGGTCGAATGGCAGGTCCAGGGTGATGAAGGTGATCAGCTCTTTGGTCGAGCGAGCGATCCCGAGGCGAAGAGCGGAACCGTAGCCTCTTCGCGCGCCTTCGTGGACGACGCGAACACATGGGAATCGCGCGGCCGCATCGTCACACGCGGCGGCTGTCCCATCGGTGCTGCCGCTCTCCACGATGACGATCTCGTAGTCGTCGAACGTGCTCTGGAGAAACGTGTCTATGGCCTCGACGCTCGAGGCAACGAGCCCGACCTCGTTGTACACGGGCACGATGGCCGAGATCGAAGGCTTCATGCCTGCGGAACGAGCGACCGCCAGTACTCCAACGTGTCGATGATGGAGCGCTCGAGCGGGATCGCGGGCGACCACCCGGTAGCGCGGCGCAACCGGCTCGTGTCGAGCGCGATCGATCGCAGCTCACCGGGTCGCATGCGAGCCTCTTCGGATTCGAGACGGATTTCGCGACGCGCCTGCGCGCGGAGAACGCGCACGATCTCGGAAATCGCGACTGCGCGGCCCGACCCAACGTTGAACACATCAAGTCCGGGTCGCATCGCGTTCAAAACGGCGCCGCACGCGCGCGCCAGATCGCGCACGTCCAGGAAGTCCCTTTCGATATCGAGCCGGCCGTGCTTGAGAAGCGGCGGCTCCTTGCCGTTCTCGATCTCCGCGACCTGCCGAGCGAAGTCCGAGGCCACGAGCCCCGAGCGCTGCCGTGGTCCGAGGAGATTCCCTGGCCGGAGAATCACCGCCGACTGTCCGATCGACGCGTATCGCCTGACCAGGGCCTCCGCCGCGACCTTCCCCTCGGCGTAGGGCGTTCGCGCGCGCAGCGGCGCGTCCTCGCGTACGGGAAGGCTGTCAGGCAATCCGTACACCGCCGCGCTGGAGCAGTACACGAACGGAACAGCGCAGACCCGCTGCATCGTTTGAAGCAGAGCATCGGTTGCTCCGCTCGGACCTCTTCGCAACAGCTCTGGGCTGATGCCGTCGATCGGGAGAGGTTCCGCAAAGTGGAGGACCGCGTCCGGCCTCACCTGCGCCAGCGTTCGTTCGATGGAATCGACATCGGTAACATCGCCGCGATGCAGAGAGACGTTCGAGGTGAGACTCGTAGGGTCGGGTGGGTTCTCCCGGACCACTCCATGGACTTCGTTACTTTCGCTCAGCAGTCGCTCCGCGACGTGGCTTCCGACAAATCCCGCGATGCCCGTGATGAGAACCCGTTGATGCACGGGTTCGTATCCTAGTTGCCTCCGAACTGATAGCCGTCGCTTGAAAACGAAGCGATAGCGTTCCGCGAATGTCGTCTGAGGCCACCAAGCGCGGCCTCTTCTCGCAGATGCTCGTCATCTTCTTCGTCACCGCCGCCGCCCTTCTATTCCAGGTCGCGCAGACGCGGTTGTTCAGTGCCGCATTCGGCTATCACCTCACGTATCTCGTCATCAGCGTCTCGTTGCTAGGCGTGGGGTGGGGCGCGACGCTTTCCGCGGTCTTCGACCCGCGGTCCCGCCGACCGTCTCTCGCTCAGCTGGCACTCATTGAGGCGGCGAGCGTCGTCGTCGCGCTCCTCGTCGAGACCCACATCGATCCCATGTCCAATCTCGGCCTCGCCGTCGGCGCGGCGTATCTTCTCGGGTTTCCACCGTTCGCGTTCGCGAGCTGGATCGTCGTTCGGAGCTTGCGCGACCGGCCCACTCAGGCCGGGAAGCTCTACGCCGCCGATCTCGCTGGCGCGAGCACCGGAAGCATCCTCGCGCTCGTCGGTCTTCCCCTGCTCGGCGCGCCCGGTCTGTACGGCCTCGCCGCCACGCTCGCGGCGGTGAGCGCCGCGCTGTCGCTCCGCGGCCCGTCGCGCGTCCTACCCGTCGTGACGTGCGTCGCGCTGACCTCGGTGCTCGCGGGCTGGGGCGACATCGTCGCTCCGCCCCAGGCGGGGCCGGAGAAGAGCGCGGTGTACGCGCCAGACATCGACCATCTCGCGACGCGATGGGATCCGTCGTCGCGGGTCGACGTCGTTCAGTACCAGGGTCAGCCGGTCGGTTACCAGTATCTCCACTTCGTCGACCCCGCCTACGGCGGGCCGCGTCCCGATGCGCATCTCATGTCACTCGATCTCTCGGCCGCGACGCCGATCCTCGATGGCCGCGGTGATATGAGCGTGCTTCGCCAAACGATCATCGCCGCGCCGTACGAGCTGGTCGCGGATCCGTCCGTCCTCGTGATTGGACCGGGCGGTGGCGTGGACATACAGAACGCGCTCGTCCACGGAGCCCGTTCGGTCGATGCGGTCGAGGTCAACCGTGCGGTGGTGGGACTCATGCGCGATGAGTTCGCCGACTACAGCGGCAATCTGTACGCCGCGCCGCGAGTTCGCGTCGTCGAAGACGAGGCCCGAAGCTACATCCGCCGCTCGAGCGATCGGTACGACCTCATCGCGATGACCGTCGTCGATAGCTGGGCGGCGCTCGCGAGCGGTTCGTACGCGCTCACCGAGAGTTACCTCTACACGTCCGAGGCCTTTCATGATTACCTCGGTCACCTGAGCCGTGGTGGGGTGCTCGCGGTTGGCCGGTGGTACCGAGATCCGCCGGTCGAGATGCTGCACACCGCGCAGCTCGCGGCCACCGCGCTCCGCTCGGAGGGCGTCGCGAACGTGTCCGACCGTATGGTCGTCCTTCGCTACCTGAACTTCGGCCTGCTCCTCGTGCAGCCGGCGCCGTTCGATGCCGCGTCGATCGCGAAGATCCGTGATTTCGCGAACGCCCACAACTTCGTGATCGAATACGACCCGCTCGCTCCGGCCGGGCCATTCCTCGCCGCCGCGGTCGACGATCGCAGTGTCCCGGCGACCGATGACCGACCGTTCTTCTTCGCGACCGACCTCGGAAATAACCGCATCCCCACCGCGTACGCGATCCTGTTCGTCGCCCTCGTTCCCGCCGTCCTCCTCTCGTACCTGCTGCTCGTCCGGCCGCTCCGCCGCGCGATTGGACCGGCGCTCGCTACGCGCATCGGCCTCGCGACGACGCTCCGAGCGCTCGCCGTCGGCCTGGGTTTCATCGGAGCCGAAATCGTGCTCCTCCAACGACTTACCCTTTATCTCGGGCAACCGGCCTTCGCGCTATCGCTCGGCCTCGCCGCGCTGCTGATCGGCGCCGCGATCGGCTCGAGCGTGTCGGCGCGGCTCCGCCAGGACCCCGATCAGGCCGCGGCGATCTGCGCGGTCGCCGTTCCGGTCCTGCTCGTACTGCTGACGTGGGTCGCGTCGGTCACGCTGGCGTGGCCGCTCGTGGCGCGCGGCGGGGTCGCCGTGGTCGCGTCCGCGGGGCTCGGGATCCCGCTCGGGGCGGTCTTTCCCAAGATCGTCGCGCAGGCCGGCGCCGCGGATCCGCGCCTGGTGAGCTGGGCGTGGGCGATCAACGGGGCCGCATCGGTCGTCGGCTCGATCCTCGCCGTGGCACTCACCATCAGCGTCGGATTCACGATCGTCGGCGTCGTCGCCGCGACGTGCTACGTGGTGCCGGTCATCGCCGGGCGCGCGCACCGGCTGCGATCGACTGGAAAAACGATGAGCGAGAGAGCTCCGGTCGCTGGCTAGAGACCGCGCGACGTGAGCGGCACCGCCGGGTCGGCGGCGACAAAGTCCGAAGCCGAGCGCAAGCTCGGCACCGCAGAGAAGACCACGAACAGGATCGAGAGCGCCATGCCAGCCCATCCGATCGCGATCGCACCGCGCACACCGATCTGCTCCGCGATGAACGCGGCGACGAGAGCGCCGAGCGGGTAGCCGAGTCCATGCGAGACCACGTCGAGCGTTGCGTTCACGCGACCGAGGACCCGATCCGGGATGACGCCCTGGATCAGCGACCGCTCGGCTACGCCTTCGATCGTCTGCAGGCCGTCGCCGATGAGCTGCGGCAGGAAAACCATGAGCGCGGCCAGCGCGACCGGCCCCTGGGCCAGCGGAGTCAGCACGCCGATTGCCGAGGCGGCGATGGCCGTGCCAACGAGCGCGCGGCCGATACCGAGCGCGTTCACAGCGCGAGACGCAAAGAACGACCCGACGAGGGATCCGACCCCGCCCGCCGAGATGACGATTCCGAGCAGGAATGGGTCGAGGTGCAGTTCGCGGAGCAAGTAGATCGAATAGAGCACGCCGTAGAACGCGCCGAAGACGTGGGCTGGCACCGATCGCGCGGCCAGTGGGAAGACGATCGCGTGACGGCGCACGACGCCGAGTCCCTCGGCGATCTCGTGCGCGATCCGCGTCGTCGTTTCGCGCGGAGGTCGCGGTGGCTCCGGGGCGCGGATCATCAAAAGGCTCACCGCCGATACGACGAACGACACGGCGTCCACGAGGATGGCGAAGGGCGCGCTCACGATCTGGACGAGCGCGCCGGCGAAGCCGGGCCCGCCGATCTCCGCGATCGACGAGCTCGTGGCGAGCCTGCTGTTGCCTTCGACGAGGCGATCGCGACCGATCAGCGTTGGGACGTACGCGGGATAGGCAGCGTCGAAGAGCGCACCGAGACACGATTCGAGGAACATGACGACGTAGAGCTGCTCGATCCGCAGAGCGCCGAGCGCGTACGCGGCCGGGATCGACAGCAGCAACGCGGCGCGGATGAAGTCATCCCAGATGAGCAGCGGACGACGCCGCAGCCTGTCCACCCAGGCACCTGCGAACAGGCCGACCAGGAGCACTCCCATGCTCGTCACGATCACGAGCACCGCCAACTCCCACGGACCAGCCCCCAGCACCAGCAGCGCGACGAGCGGCACGGCCGTTCGGGTAACGACCGTCCCCAGCTCGGACACGGTCTGACCGACCCAGAGCTTGAGGAAATCCTGGTGTTGCCAGAGAGATTGCGTTGACACGGCGAGAGGAGCCTACCGTCGCGCGACAGGTCGTTCTAGCGGCGCGCGCGCTCCTTCTTCTTCGCCATCCGCGCGTCCTTCGTCTGTGTCCGGCGGCATCGCGTGCACACGAGCAGCTTCGCCCCGTCGATCACGGCGGGATGAAGGTTCGCGTCGAAACGTCGGTGCGTGTGCACCTTCGAGTGACTCACGTTGTATCCGTAGGCGGCTGTCTTCCCGCAAATCGCGCAGGCGCGTGGCATCGCGGCGAACTCCTTAGGGGAACTGATCTCAAATGTTACAGTCGCGACCATCGTTAGGCAATTCGATGGCGCTGCGCTACTGCGCGCGCTTGAGGCCGCGACGGCGCGTCTTGAGGCGGGGGCGGACGAGGTCAACGCGCTCAATGTCTATCCCGTTCCCGACGGCGACACGGGCACGAACATGCTTCACACCATGCGCGCGGCGGTGAAACACGCGCGCGGTGCGGAGCAGTCAACGATCGACAAGGTCAGCGCCGCGGCCGCGTACGGCGCGCTCATGGGCGCGCGTGGAAACAGCGGCGTGATCCTCTCGCAGGTCATCCGCGGTCTGAAGGAGGCATTCGCCGGCATGGAGACCGCCGGCGTCGCGGATGTGCGGCGCGCCGCCGAGCTCGCGCGCAAGTACGCATACGAGGCCGTGAGCGCGCCGGCGCCGGGCACGATCCTCAGCCTGACGGCGTCGTTCGAGAAGTCCGCAGCGGCCGAGGCCGAGGACGTCGTCGACATGTTCCGCCGCATTGCGACCGACGCGCAGTCCGCCGTGAAGCGCACGCGCGACGAGAACCCCACCAACCGCGCCGCCGGTGTCGTCGATGCCGGTGCGCGCGGTCTGCAGCTCATCCTCGAGGGCGTGCTCTCGAGCTTCACCGGAAAGGAGATCCCGCTCGATCGCATGGCGCCGGCCGCGCGCCCAGCCGGCCAGTCTTCGGTGTCCGAGGCGCCATCGTGGGAGGGCGCGTACGACGTCCAGTTCCTGGTGGAGAACCCGTCGCGCCCGGTCGCCGCCGTGCGCGAAGAGATGCTCAAGTTCGGCGCTGACTGCGTGCTCGTCGTCGGCGACGAGCAGCTCCTCAAGGTGCACGTCCATACGCTCGAGCCCGACCAGATCATGCGCATCGGCCTGACGGCCGGACGCATCGCCGACGTGGTCGTCGAGGATCTCGACGCGATGACGGCCGAACACGAGCGCGCGACCGGCATCGTCGTCGCCTCCGCGCCGCGAGCGCCGGCCGCCAAGGTGGGCGTCGTCGCGGTGGTCCCGGGTGAGGGGTTTGCGACGGTGGCGCGGTCGCTCGGTGCGTCCCCGCTCCGGGGCGGCCCGACGATGAATCCCTCGACCGAGGAGCTTCTGGCCGCGATCACCGCTGCGAACGCGAAGACGGTCATCGTTCTGCCGAACGACAAGAACGTGATCCTCGCCGCGCAGCAGGCCGCGAAGGTCTCGAGCATCACGGTGCACGTCGTGCCCACGCGCAACGTCGCGCAGGGTATGGCGGCGCTCGTGGCCTTCGATCCGGCAAAAGATCCCGCTCAGAACGCAAAGGCCATGGGCGAGGTCGCCGACCGCGCGCACGGCATCGAGGTCACACGCGCCGTGCGTGACGCGACCATCGACGGCGAGCACGTTCGAAAAGGTGAGGCGATGGCGCTGATCGACGGCCGCGTGGTCGCGCACGGCGAGGACGAGGAGACCGTGCTCGTTGATGCGGCGAAGCGACTCACCGACTCCGAGATCTTCACGCTGTACGGCGGCGAGGACGTGGATGATGCTCGAGTCCAGCACGCCGCGCAGCGCCTGCGCGCCGCCTGCCCGCGCGTTTCGGTCGAGGTGGCCCACGGTGGCCAGCCGCACTATCCATTCATCGTCGCAGCGGAGTAATAGCGACACCGCGTCTTCCGCTCGGAGCGCTTCGGTTGCAGTCGGCTACGCGGCGCTTGTCCGCCCACGCCCAACGTGCCTCAATGCCCGCGATGCCAGCCCAAGAGCGACGCCTGCTGATACTTGCGGTCGCCATCCTGGTGCCGCTCGCGATCCTCGGTGTGCGCGTGGCCGTGACCCCGGAGACCACGGACTTCCGCTGCTTGTGGACCGGCGCCGCCTTTGTCCTCAGCGGGCGCGATCCGTATGACCTCGCGGACTGGACGCGCGCGACGTACAGCGTTGGTCTCGACGCCTTCGGTCGGACACGCGAGAGCAACTGCTTCGGAAGCTACCCGTATCCCTTCACCACCGCGATCGCAATGGTGCCGCTCGGCATCCTCCCGCTCGGCGTGGCCGCGGTCATCTGGGAGGTGCTCCTCTTCGTCGGAGCGGTGATCGGCGCGTGGCTCCTGGCGCGGGCCGCGGGTCTCTCCCGAGTCCTCGGCCTCGCGGTGATCGTCATGGTCCTCATTTCGCAGCCGTTCGAGCAGACCGTCATGAGCGCTCAATCTGGCGGGGTGTCGATGCTCGCCCTTGGTCTCCTTGCCGCGCCGACACTTGGAGCCGGTCGCGCGGGAGCCGGCCTGGTGCTCGCCGCGCTCAAGCCGCATGTGATTCCGCTCGTGCCCCTCGTGCGCGTACGCGGCCAGCGACCGAGCATGGTCGCCGTCGCGGTGCTGCCGCTGGTGGTGCTAGCGGTTGTGTCCTTTGCGGTGCGACCGGCCTGGCCGCTCGGCTGGATCCTGGAGCTGACGGGCCAGCGCCGCGAAATGTTCAGGGATGCGGTCTCGCTCTGGACGCTTGCGTCGGTCGCAGGCCTCCCCGCGCTCGGCCCAGTCCTCGTGGCCGCGGGAGTCGTTCCGCTCGTGGTCGCAGCCCGACGCGCTCGCGATCTGCACGTCGTCGATGCCATCGCCGTCGTCGCGCTCGCTTGGCTGGTCTTCATTCCCTATGGCCTCACCTCGGGACAGCTGGTGCCGCTTGCCGCGGCGTGGGTCGCGATCCTGCGACGCGCAGTGATACCGACAACCTCTGAGCCACTCATCGCCGCGCTGTTCGCCGTCGCCGGCGTGTTTCCGTGGGCGATGTATCTCGTGCGCTTCGACGTTCTTGCCTACAACGGACTCGAGGTGACCAGCGCACTGGTTCCGCTGGCGACGTCCGCGGTGCTCGCGAGCGCGCTCTGGCGATCAGCAAAGGTGGCGATCGGCACCGAAGAGGAGCGCGAAGGCGACGGCGACCTCACCATAGGTACTCGTGTCCGCGATTCCAGACTCGTCGAGGACGGCTAGCCGGTCCGAACCGCCCGCGACCTCGCTCGATCTTCCGGTCACCCGCATTCCAGGGATAGGCGCCGAATCCGCGAAGCTCCTCGAGCGGATGAGCATCCACTCGATCGGCGACCTCCTCTGGCACCTGCCCTCACGCTTCGACGACTTCTCGAAGTTCGTCCCGCTGCGCCGCCTCGTCCCGAACGCGAGCCAGACCGCCGTCGCGACGCTCGGACGAATCTCGCAGCGACGCACGTCGACGGGCAAGCTGATGACGGAGGCCGAGCTCGCCGAGGAGGACGGCACGCCGACGGACGTGCGCGCGACCTGGTTCGGGCGCGCGTTTGTGAAGGAGACGCATCGCGAGGGCGAGCGCGTGCGGATCTCGGGGAAGGTCCGATTCTTCGGACGCACGCTTCAGTTCAGCCAGCCGACCCTGGAGCGTGCCGACGCCGAGGCCGTACATACCGGACGGCTCGTCCCGATCTACCCGTTGACTGAAGGCATCAAGCCCGGTCAGATGCGCCGCTGGCTGCACACCGCGATCGAGGGAGGGGCGACACGGACCGGCCTCGTAGGCGAGGTGCCCGAGCCGCTGCAGCCGGCGGTCCGGGAGCGTCACCGCCTTCCGGACATCGCGTCGGCGCTCCGACAGGTGCATTTCCCAGACGACGTGGAGCGCCTCTTCAGCGCGCGCCGCAGGCTGGCGTTCGACGAGCTCCTCGTTCTGCAGCTTGCCTTGGAGCAGCGACGCGCGCGGTGGAAAGCTCAAGCCTCGGCGCTTCCGCTTTCCGTTCCCGACGCGGAGCTCTCGCGCTGGATCGCGGATCTCCCGTTCGCGCTCACCGGCGCGCAGCGGAAGTCGTTCGATGAAATACGCGCGGATCTCGGGAAACGCATCCCGATGTCGCGTCTGCTGGAAGGCGACGTCGGCTCCGGCAAGACGGTCGTCGCCGCGCTCGCCGCCCGGATCGCGGCCGCGTCGAGCGCGCAGACCGCGCTGATGGCACCGACCGAGCTTCTCGCCGAACAGCACGCGCGATCGCTCGCGACGCTCTTCGCGAACGGAGGCCCAACGCACGCGCTCCTCACGTCGAGCGTCACTGGGGAGCGTCGGCGCGAAATACTCGCCGGACTGGCCGACGGGTCCATCAACGTGGCCGTGGGTACGCACGCGCTGGTCGAGGAGCACGTTGCGTTCAAACGGCTCGGTCTCGCCGTGGTCGACGAGCAGCATCGCTTCGGCGTTCGGCAACGCGCGACGTTCCGCGAGAAGGGAACGGGCGCCGACCCGCACCTGCTGCTCACCACAGCGACGCCAATTCCGCAGACGTTGAATCAGACCATCTACCGCGACCTCGATATTTCGGTGATCAACGAGTTACCTCTCGGGCGGAAACAGATCACCACGCATCTGCGAACACCGGAGGAGCTGCCGAAGGTGTGGGAGGGCGTGCGGCTCGCGGTCAAGCGAGGGCAGCAGGTGTTCGTCGTCACGCCGCGCATCGATCCCGCCGAGGACGGAGACGACGACGTGCCCAGCGCGATCGCAACCGAGAAAGAGCTGCGCCAGGAGGAACTCCGTGGCCTTCGCCTCGCCCTCATGCACGGCCGCATGCCCGCGAAAGAGCGCGACTCGGTGATGCGCCGCTTCGCCGATCGCCAGATCGACGTCTTGGTGGCCACAACCGTCATAGAGGTGGGCATAGACATATCGAACGCAACGGTCATGGTCGTCCTCGGCGCGGAGCGGTTCGGTCTCGCCCAGCTGCATCAGCTTCGCGGACGGATCGGGCGTGGGTCGGAGCGCTCCTACTGCGTCCTCGTGAGCGATGCGTCCGATTCGGAGCGGCTCGCGGCGATGGTGGAGGAGAAGGACGGTCGACCGATCGACGGCTTCGAGCTGGCCAAACGCGATCTGGCGATCCGCGGCGCCGGCGAGTTCCTCGGCGCGCGCCAGCATGGTGTTCCTGAGCTCCGCATCGTCAATCTGGCCGACGTCGATCCGGAGCTCATCAGCGAGACGGCGGAGGAGGCCGATCGCATGCTCGCCAGCGATCCCGAGCTCGCGCGGTCCGAGCACGCCGAGCTTTTGCGAGCCGTCGATCAGCTCTGGCGCCGCTACGCGCTCGCCTGATGCGGGTGATCGCTGGAGAGGCGAAGGGACGGACCCTGGTCGTGCCGCGCGGCGGCGGCACGCGGTCCGCCACGGATCGGCTACGGGAGACCCTGTTTGCGATCGTCGAGCCTGAGCTCGAAGGAGCCCGTGTCCTCGACCTGTTCGCCGGGGCGGGCACGCTCGGGATCGAGGCGCTGTCGCGCGGGGCCTCTCGCGCGATCTTCGTCGAGCGCGGCGCCGAGGCCGTGAAAGCGCTCCGTCGCAATCTCGCCACGACCAATTTCGGCGCGCGGTCCGAGGTGGTCGTCGCCAACGTCATCGCGTACCTGGATTCGCGGCCGCGGGGGCCGTTCGACGTCGTGTTCTGCGACCCTCCCTTCGCCGACGTCGGAATAGCGCAGGCGACCCTGGGTCATGACGGGCTCAGATCCGCTGTCGCCGCGGACGGACTCGTCGTCGCGCGGGCTCATGGCAAGCATCTGCCCGCGGTCCCGGCTTTCGTCCACATAGCGCGCGTCAAGGAGATTGGTGAGGAGAAGCTCCTATTCCTGCGGTACGGTCTAACGAGGAGAAGACCGGAGGCGGAGCCTACGGGTGACGACGAGTGACGACCGATGAGCGCAGCGATTACATTTGACTCTGCTGCGGGAGGGTGACGTGGACATACAGTTCCTGGTCGAGCGCCTCGAGGCCCTCATTGTGAACGGAAGAAAAGTCCCGATGACGAGTCAGGTCATCCTCGAGCAGGCGGCCGTCCTCGACCTCATCGACCAACTCCGTGTCGCTATCCCCGAAGAGGTGAAGCAGGCGCGCCGCATCAATCAGGAAAGCGATCGCGTGCTCTCGAAGGCACGCGAAGAGGCCGAGCAGATCATCGGCGCCGCTCAGGAGCAGGCAGCGCTCTTGCTCCAGGATCAGTCGATCCTCCGCGAGGCGGAGACACGCTCGCAGGACATTCTCGACAAGGCGCAGGCAAAGGCGGAGGAGACGATGCACGGCGCCGATCAGTACGCCGCGGACGTGCTCGTGCGACTCGACAGCGACCTCGTCAAGACGCTGTCGGTGATCAGGAAGAGCCTCGAAGTCTTAGAGGAGCGACGCGCAGCGCCCACGGAGGGCTAGGTCAAAATTGAAGATCAACGTCGCGCCGCTGCTGAAGCAGCCCGTAGGCGCGCAAGCCGATTACCAACTCACGGAATCGCCGATCGATCCTCGGGGTGACAACGCCGGCCTCACCGAGGCCGGCGCGACGAGCATCGACGCGGAGATCGTCGCCACCCATACGAACCCCGGCGCGTACCTCGAGGGCGATGCGAGGGCGACCATCTCGGAGCAATGCAGCCGGTGCCTCCGGCCGATCGAAACGCCGGTCGAGTCACACTTTGCCGAGCAGTACTACTCCACGATCGACGTGGTGAGCGGCGACCCAAGGGACGCTCCGCCTCCCGACACGAAGCGGATCGGCAGCGACTTCAGGATCGACCTGACGCCGTTACTCCGCGAGGAGCTCATCCTGGCGACGCCGCTCGCGCCGCTCTGCAAACCGGACTGCAAAGGGCTTTGTCTGGAGTGCGGTCGGGACCTCAACGAGGAGCCACATGACCATGACGCGCCGGTAGACGAACGCTGGAGCAAGCTCGGCAAGCTCAAGGAATTCCACCCGGAGCGCTGACCCGCGGCGTCGCGCCCCTAGAATCAACGAAACCGCTCTAGGAGAACGCTTTGGCAGGCCAACCCAAGAAACGCATTCCGCGTGCGGCGCAGGGCGAACGCCGCAGTCATCTCGCGTTACGCAAGATGAATCTCGCTCCGTGCCCTCAATGCAAGACCATGAAACCGCCGCACCAGGCGTGCCCGAACTGCGGGACGTTCCGCGGCCGCCAGGTCATACCGATCAAGGCGAAGCGGACGCCGGCTTAAGAGACGGCGCGCCATTGAAGATCGCCGTCGACGCGATGGGCGGCGACCACGCCCCGGACGAGATCGTCCGGGGCGCTTTGTTGTACCGGCAAAAGGGTGGTGCGTCGGACCTCGTGCTCGTCGGCCGCGAAGAGGCTATTCGCAAGCTCGTAGGGACCGCGATCCCGCCGGGCATCACGATCCGCGACGCGAAGGACGTGGTCGGCATGGACGAGCATCCCGCGACCGCCCTCCGCCGTCGCGCGGACACGTCGATTGGCGTCGCCACCTCGATGGTCAAGCACGGCGAGGCCGACGCGGTCGTCTCGGCGGGCAACACCGGCGCGACCATGGCCGCTGCGCTCCTCGTGCTGGGTCGTATCCGCGGCATCGATCGCCCCGCGCTCTGCGGCATGCTTCCGACCACGAAGGGGAAGCCCGCCTGCCTCCTCGACGCGGGCGCGACGATGGATGCCGACGAGCACAACATCCTGCAGTTCGCGCGCATGGCCTCCCGCTTCATGGAGAAGGTCCACGGCGTCGAGCGGCCGTTGGTCGGGCTCATCAATGTCGGTGAAGAACCCGAGAAGGGCGGGCGCATCCAGCTCGCCGCGCACGCGCTCCTTGAAGGCGCAGAGGATCTGAACTTCTACGGCAACATCGAGGGCCGCGATGTCATGCGCGGCGTCACCGACATCTGTGTCACCGATGGCTTCACCGGCAACGTGCTCGCGAAGGGCATGGAGGGCGTCGTCGACGTCTTCGTCGACGGCATTCGGCACGACATCTTTGGCGGACCGCTCGGGAAGGTCGCGGGCCTGTTCGCGCTCGGCGGCCTTGCGAAGTTCCGCAGCCGCATGGATTACGACCCGTATGTGTCCGCGCCGCTCCTGGGCGTCGCGGGGATTTCCGTCGTCACGCATGGCCGCGCGAAGGCGAACATGATGCGCCGTGCGATCGAGGTGGGCGAGCGCGCCGTCTCCACGCGACTTCTCGACGCGCTCGGTGAGGGCGTCGCATCAGCAGCGTGAGCGAGAGACCGGCACGCGGCGGTCGCCATCCGGCGCGACGCCTCGCTCTGCAGACGCTCTTCGAGATCGATTTCAATCGCGCCGACGCGAAGGAGACCTGGCAGCGCGGCGCGTTCCGCGCGGGCCTCACCGAAGAGGCCGCCACCTTCGCGTGGGATCTGGTCGAGGGTGTTCTGAAGCACCGCAAGGAGCTGGACACGGAGATCGCGCAGCTCGCGCCGGAGTTCCCGATCGATCAGATGGCTCGGATCGATCGCAACGTGCTGCGCATCGCGCTCTACGAGCTCCGCGTCTCCGGCGATGCGCCGGCCGGCGTCGTCATCGACGAGGCAGTGGAGCTCGCCAAGATGTTCGGCTCGGAGGCCTCGCCGAAGTTCGTGAACGGTGTCCTCGCGACCGCGGTGGGCGGCCCGAAGGAGCGCTCCACTTAGCGGACCGCGAGCGGGATATGCACGACGCCCTGCGCGCTCCCGTCTTTGGCGCTCGCCTCGTAGACCTCGAGCGTGAGGTTGCCGCGAACGTTGGCGGGCATGGGAATCTTCGTGTTGAAGGTTCCCCATACGGCGCTCGATCCGAGACTCGTGAGGAAGTGCCCGTTCGCGGCGACCTTGCCCGACGAGTCGAGGACACGCCACACCACGTTCGCTTCGAACACGCGTGCCGAGCCCGTGAGGGTCAGATCAGCGCCGGAGTTCGCGATGGCCCCGGGCTTCGGAGCGGTCACGGCGATCCGGTCACTCGTTTCACGCGGGTCGCCGCCGATCTCGACGACGAGATGCGCCGGGTCGGGCATGTACGCCCGCCACGGCCTGGCGTCGTCAATCGCGACCCGATAGGCGGTATTTCCATTCGACGTGATCGAACGGAGGGGCGTTTGGTCGTAGATCGTCGCGCCCGCCACACCACCGCTCGAACATGTGCAGTTCCACTGGAACGCCACCGACAGTGCGTACTTCGCTCCTGCAGCCACGGCCGAGGGGCGACTCGTCTCGCTGTCTTGGTCGAGCGAGATCGTGAACGAAGGTAGGTTCGTCTTCGCGTTGTCCGCATCGCGCTTGTGTCCCTCGAACATGAGTCGAACCGTAGACCCGTCGGCCGCGACGCTTGTGAGGTCCGCCCCAACGGTCCCGAGGGTGTCGTCACCGCCCCACGAGATCCCCTGGTCCGTGCCGATCGAACCGCGTGAGCTGTAGCCGAACACGTCCTCGCGAGCGAGGGGCTGGGTCACGCGGAGCTGGTCGATCGTCGCCGGCGCGCCGCCGTTCTGCGTTATGACAACACTACGGATGCCCGGCTCCTCCGTCGCGGTGTAGACGAGCTGTTGCATCAGGGCAAGGCTCTGTGCGCTTCCTCGGATCCCCCAATCTCCCCCGTTGACCTGGAAGTCCACCGTCGCCGTGTTCCCGTTCACGCTGACGCTGTTAACACCGATCGGGATCCGCGACGAGAACGCCGTGAACGACCCAGATGGAACCTGTGTCGTGGTAACCAGCATCGACAGACGCCACTGGATCCGCGGCTCAGGCGCGGGCGGGACTCCGGTCGACTCGAAGTGCTCGGAGATCGGTGGCTGTCCGTCGCGAGCGAAGTAGATGCGTTGGTGATCGACCGCGGATGGTACGGGCGTCGTTTTTGGCCCCGGGGTCGGCGTCGCGGTCGTGGTCGGCGTGTTTCCGACCGACGCACTGGGCGAAGCGGCGACGCCGGGTTGTCCTTCGGTCGGCCGTGTCAACCACGAGCCGATCGCGAGCGCGAGAACGATCGCCGCAGCGGCCGTCGCGATCTGCCAGAAACCGAAGATCGACCGGCGTGCCGGCGCGGTCGCGATGCGCGAGCGCTCGTACGGAGTCTGATTCACGTCGATCGTTTCGATCGCCCGTGACAGCGCGCGGCCGATGATCTCGTCATCCCGTCGTTCGTCGGTCATCGCATCGCTCCTCGCGCGAGCCGGCCGGCGAGCTGGATCTGGCGAAGGCGTTCGATCGCCTGATGCAGCGTCGCCCCAACGGTCCCGCTTTTGATGTCGAAGTGGTCGGCGATCTCGTCGTAGGAGAGGCCGTAGTAGTAGCGAGCGACGACGATCGCCCGCTGCCGCCCCGGCAGCTCGCCAAGTGCGCCAAGGAGGTCCACGCGGTCGGCGGAGGTGTCGAAGCCGTCGTCGCGAGCGGGTAACGAGGCCCAGAGATCGGTCTCGCGGCGAGCCCGCTTGGCCTTGCGGAAGACCTCACGCGCCCCGACCACCAGAAGCCACCCAGGCAGCTTTTCGATCTTGTCGAGGCCGGTTTGGTGTGCCTTCACGAAGGCCTCCTGCGCCGCATCTTCCGCCGCGGCGGGGTCGCGCCCGATCGCGAGCAACGCCCGCACGAGCCGGGGATACTCGCGCTCGTAGACCTCACGCCAGCGGTCTGTCATCGGCTTTCACCATAAAGAGGCCGGCCGAGGCCGCTTTCTTTAGCGCTACCCGATTGACAGGTCAGATAGGTGGCCGTGACACTTGCGCGGACCTGCCGCCGCGGGCGGGCGGGGGAGGGGTCGCACTTGACCCGGAGGAGGAATTTGTTGGCGCAGGGAAACACCTACGATCGCCTCAAGAAGATCATCGTCGAGCAGCTGGGCGTCGACGAGGTTGACGTAAAGCCTGAGGCCTCGTTCGTGGACGATCTCAACGCTGACTCGCTCGACCTGGTCGAGCTGATCATGAGTCTTGAGGAAGAGTTCGGGATGGAGATCTCGGACGAAGAGGCGGAAAGAATCAAGACCGTGGGCGACGCGCAGGAATACATCGAGGAGCACGTCGCTTAGCGCGCACAATCACGTCGAACGCAGCGCGTAGGGGAGGCAGGGGCATCGGAGCCCCTGCCTCTTCTGCGCTTATGGAGGAAATGACCGACATCGAGATCGGCGGCTATCGCTTCACGGATCCTGTGTTGCTCGAGAACGCGCTGACGCACAGCTCGTATCTCCACGAGCATCCGGAAGAGAACGCGCA
Source organism: Chloroflexota bacterium (assembly GCA_030774255.1). GTDB lineage: Bacteria > Chloroflexota > Limnocylindria > P2-11E > P2-11E > 3-1-20CM-2-70-9. Next base: position 23,936 of record JALYLL010000148.1, read on the forward strand.
CGATTTCGAGCGCCTCGAGTTCCTCGGCGACGCCGTCGTCGATCTCGTCGTCGGCGAGGAACTCTACCGCCGCTTTCCCGATGCGACGGAGGGTGAGCTCACCGCGCTTCGCGCGGCGCTCGTGTCATCCGCGGCGCTGGCCGAGGTCGGCCGGCAGCTCGGCCTGCCCGACAAGGCGCGTCTCGGTCGCGGCGAGGAAGAGACCGGCGGTCGCGGACGCGCCGGGCTTTCGGCGAGCCTCTACGAATCGGTCGTCGGCGCCTGCTACATCGAGAGCGGGCTCGCCGCGGCGACCGCGCTGGTGCAGCACACGATGGGTGACGCGATCGCCGCGACTCTGGCCGCTCCGCGCAAATCGCCGAAGACCCTGCTGCAGGAATGGGCGCAGGCCGCGCATCACCCATTGCCGCTCTACCGCACGTTGGATGTCAGCGGCCCTGAGCACCGGCGCGGGTTCGTCGTCGAGGTCGAGGTCGCGGGCAACGTCGCGCAGGGCACGGGGCCGTCAAAGCGTGCCGCGGAAGAGGCCGCGGCCGCGAAGCTCATGGAGCTCGTGACGCAGTGAGCGATGAGCTGAAGGTCATCGAGGGCGGCGTGTCGGCACCGAATGCGGTGCTCAAGACGCTCACCCTGACAGGGTTCAAGTCGTTCGTGCACACCACGCACCTCGAATTCGCGCCTGGGATAACCGCGGTCATTGGGCCGAACGGAAGCGGAAAGTGCCTCCGCTACTTTTCGAGGGTCACGTTGGCCGATGGATCGGAACGCCTGATCGGCGAGATGGTCGATGAGGCGCTTGCAGCCGGCCCAGTAGAGGTCATCGACGACGGATTCATCGCGCGACCGAATACCCCGGTAGAAGTCGTGTCGGTCGACCTTGACTCGTTGAAGCTCGAGGCTCGACCAGTCGCGGCCTTCGTGAAGCGAACCGCGCCGCCGAAAATGCTTCGGGTCCACACACGGTCAGGGAGGGTCGTTGAGCTCACCCCTTACCACCCGCTCTTCACGCTTGATGGCGGATACATGCGGAGCCTCCGCGCGGACGAAGTTCGTCGAGGAGTCCACGTCGCAATTCCACGCGAATTGCCGCTCAGCGCTGATCGCGCCTCGCTGCCATTCCTCAGGACCTTGGACCGTTTCCATGACGGTGACCGCGTTCGCGTCCCGCGAAGTCCGGAGCTTGCGGCTTGGACCTCAAGCGGCCTTGGCTGGTTCGGCACCTACCGAGCGTGGGCCAACGCAGCCGACCTCGATCGATCAGCGCGTGAGAATCCTCGAAGCGAGAGCGGTCTCGGCACCGTAGCCCTCGCGGCTCTCTCGGCTGCATCAGGGGAGTCGCCGACGCTCGAACCGCAGATACGCGTGAAATGGGGCGTTTCGGTCCGTGTCCCCCAAGCTCTGACGCCGGACGTCGCGCGCTATCTCGGTCTCCTGATCGCGGAAGGCGAAAACATTGCCGGGACTGCCCGATTCACGAATAGCGATCCGAAAGTCAACGATGACTACGCGCGACTCGCCGAAGACATCTTTGGTTTGCGCACCGGACGTTACGACCATCCGGGAAATCCCAATGCAAAGATCCTGATTCAGTCCTCGCAAGCGCTGGCCGTCTTACTCGAGCGACTGTTCGACCTGAAGACGAACTCCGGGTCCGCAGAGAAGATCGTCCCTGAGCTTCTGATGGCAGCTCCTGAACACATTCAGTGGGCGTTCCTTTCCGGACTCTTCGAGGGCGATTCATACGTGTGTGTAAAGAATTACCGGGGTCGTGCCCAGGCATATGTCGAATACGCCTCGGCGAGCGAGAACCTCGCTCGGGGAGTGGTCTCGCTTCTCCTGCGGCTGGGGGTATTTGCGACGATCCGTCGGAGGGAGAAGTACGCGACAAATACCGCCGCCAAGATCCGCCGCACCTACTTCAGCGTCTACATCTATGGCAACGAGCAGCTGCGGGTGTTGGCCGCACACCTGCGCTTTTCCGGCGAGAAGGCAAGTCCTCTAAGTCGAATCGTGGACCTTCCAACGGGTGGGAATCCGAATTGGGATGTCGTACCGACCGCGACCGAGCTCGTTTATCGGGCGGCGCGCGCGGGCGGGGTCAACGTAAAAAAGCATCGAAAGGGGCGGTCGAAGCTCGCCGCATATACCGAGCGGCGCTGCCACGCCAGTCGCGCTGGCCTGCTCGAGGTCGCTGGTTACATCGAGCAGCTTGGATCATCGCTGCAAGCGGCGAAGCCACTCCTGGATCAAATCCAAAAACTTGCGAAGTCAGATGTCTACTGGGACGAAGTCGTCGCGGTGGAGGAATTCGAACCCGAAGATCGCTGGGTTTATGACCTCTGCGTCGATGAGACCCATAACTTTGTCGCCGATAATGTCATCGTCCACAACTCAAACGTCGCGGACGCCATCCGTTGGGCACTCGGCGAGAACAACGCGCGGGTGCTGCGCGCGAAGCGCAACGAGGAGCTGATCTTCGGCGGAAGCGAAACACGCAAGGCGCTGAGTCACGCTGAGGCGTTGCTGCAGCTCGACAACTCATCGCGGCGCCTGCCCATCGACTTCACCGAGATCGAGGTGGGCCGGCGTCTCTTCCGCAACGGCGAGGCCGAATATCTGGTGAACCGATCGCGCGTCCGACTGCGCGACTTGCAAGATCTCCTGGCCGGCGCGAACCTCGCAGACAACCCCTTCGTCGTAATCGGACAGGGTCTCGTCGATCAAATCCTCGCGCTCCGTCCGTCCGACCGGCGCACCGTCATCGAAGAGGCCGCCGGGACGCGGCGGCTGCAGCTACGCCGCGAGGAAGCGCTCAACCGCCTGCGGTCCGCGGAGGTCGAGCTCGTCCGGGTGAACGACATCCTTCGCGAGATCGGCCCGCGGGTTGAAGCGCTCCGCGATCAGGCCGCCAAATGGACCGAGTACGAGACGATCCGCAACGAGCTCCGCCGCCGCGCCCTTCGCTGGTACAAGGCGTCGTTCGGCACGACGGCCGATCAACGAGCCGAGCTCATGACGAAGATCGTCGGCGTCGACAAGGAGATCGAGCGCATTGCCGACTATGTCGCGGAGGGTGAATCGACGACTGCTGGCACCGACGAGGAGCTGCGCGCGGCGCGGCAAGAGGAAGAGCGTCGTCGCATCGGCACCGCGGACGCTGCGTCCATGGAAGCGTCGGCACGCGAGCGCGTCGCGGGGCTCGAGGCGAGCCTCGCCGCCATCGGAGCCGAGCGCGAGCGGACCGGATCGGCCCTCGCGGCGCTCCCGGGAGAGCTCGCGAGCCTTCGCGAGCGCCGCACGCGTGTCGATGAAGAGGCCGCGGCCGCCGCACGCAGCGCGCGCGAATCCGCAGATGGCGCGCGCACCGCGGAAGAGGAGGCGTCGCGTACGCGCGTGGCCCTGGCCGAGGCGCGGGCGGCCCGCGTCGAAACCGAGCGCGCGCATCTCATCAGAGAGAGCGACGAGATGCGCCTGGGCGACGAGGAGCGCTCGCTTCTCGCGCGCGATGAGGAGCTCGCCGCCACCGCCGCGAACCTCACGAAGGAGCGGAGCGAACGCGAGCGCGAACGAAGCCGCATCGCAGCGGATCTCGCGCGTGCCCGCGAGAAGGTCGCCGAAGCTGCGCGCGCCACGGAGAGTGCAGCCGAGCGCGCCGGAGCCGCGCGCAACGAGCTGCAACGGATCGACGGCGACCTGGCGCTCGTTCGCGGGCAGACCGCCGCGCTGCGCGAGGCCGTAGACCGGGCTGACGCCGAGCTCGCCGCACGCGAGGACGCGCAGGAGCTACCGTCGTTGCCCAAGGGATTCGCGTGGCTGCACGAACGCATCACGGCACCCGATGCGGTCCGCACGGCGCTCGGCCGCGCAGTCGCGATCGCGGGCGGCGGAGCGTCAGGCGACGCCCAGGTGCCCAAAGGCTGCCGGCGCATCGCCGACGGCGTCGCGATCTTCGTCGCCCCCGACGACGCGACCGCCCTGGCGGCCGCGACCACGTTGCGCGCGGGCGCGGTGATCGCGCCGAGCGGTCTCCTCGTCCTGCCCGGGCTAGCGCGCATCGTCGACCCGCGGAAGCGGAGCGAACGCGACGCGACCACACATCTCGCCGGCATGGCTGCCCGACTGCATGAGGAGCTCATGACCGCCGAGCGTGCGCAACGGGACGTTCTCGCGCAGCGGGCCGACGCGGAGCGACGCCGCGAAGAGGCCGACAAGCGGCTCACAGCCGCGCAAGAAGCGCGCGGGAACGCCGAGGTCGTGGCGGATCGGCTCGCGACCAGCGAGGCTGATGTCCGGGACCTCGTGCGCGCGCAGGAGGCGAGCGCGGCCGCGATCGAACGCGAACGCGCCGAACTCATCGGCCGTCGCGACAAGCTGGCGCGCGACGGCGAGGTCGCGGCGACGGCCAGGAACGCCGCCGCGGATGTCTTCGCGGCGTCGGAGCGCGGCGAGCAGGTCGCGGTCGACGGCCACAACGCCGCCTCAAAACGCGCCGAGGAAGCGCGACTTCAGTCCGCGACGATGGAGGAGCGCCGCAGCGCTTCGGTCCGGGTCCGCGACGCGCTCAGCGAGCAGGTCAGCGCGACGGAGCGGCGCATCGCGGATGAAGAGGAACGCCTCCGCGCGCTTCTCGCGCAGGAGCGCGACTCGCGCGCTCGACTGGAAACGGCTCAGCAGAATCTCGGACGCGCCACGGCAGAGGCGAAGGAAGCCGCACGTTCCGCGGAGCTGGCCCGGGAGCGCGCGCTCGCCGCGGAAGGATCGCGCCGCGAATCAGAGCAGCGACTCGCCAAAGCGCGTGAACGGCTGGCGGAGCTTCGCGGCGAACGCGGCAAGCTCGCGGTCGAGGAAGAGCGCGCGTCCGGCGCGCTGCGCCTCCTCGAGGAGCAGGTGCGCGCCGAGCTCGGCCTGCCCGAAGACGAGCCGCTTCCCGATCCCGCGAGCATCGCGCTCGACGAGGAGCCTGATGAGAAGGAGAAGACGAGCACGGTCGCCGCTCTTCAACGTCTCCGGCGCCGGCTCATCTCGCTCGAACCGGTGAACCCGCTCGCCGCGACCGAGCTCGCAGAGATCGGTCAGCGTCACGAGTTCCTGTCAACGCAGAAGGCCGACCTCGAGCGCGCGATGACCGACCTGCGCTCGCTCGCCGACGATCTGGCGACGACGATCGCCGAGCAGTTCAGCACGACGCTGCAGGCCGTCGACCGCGAGTTCGGCGTGTTCTTCCAGCGGCTCTTCAACGGCGGCCAGGCCTCGCTCCGAACCAGTGAAGCGGGGGAAGGGGCCCCCGGGCGCGATAGCGACGACGAGCCGGGGATCGACATCTACGCGCGCCCGCCGGGCAAACGCATCGGCAGCCTTGCGCAGCTCTCGGGCGGCGAGCGCGCTCTTACCGCGACCGCGTTGCTCCTCGCGATCCTGCGCGTGCGGCCCGCGCCGTTCTGCGTGCTGGACGAGGTCGACGCGGCGCTCGACGAACGGAACGTCGGTCGCTTCACGCAGGCGCTCCGCGAGCTCACCGATCGCACGCAGTTCGTCGTGATCACGCACAACCGCGCGACGATCGAGGCCGCCGACATGCTCTACGGCGTGTCGATGGACGACAGCGGCGTGTCGAAGGTGATCTCGCTGAAGCTCGCGGATCTCGACGCGGAGCGCGAACGCGCGGGCTAACCCGGTAGCCTGCGAGACGTGAGCATCGAACAGGGACTGGCCAAGACGCGTGGCGGATTCTTCGCACGTCTCTTCGGTCGTGGGGAGCAATCGCTCACCGCGGAATGGCTCGACTCGCTCGAGGAAGGTCTGCTCCGCTCGGATCTTTCCGTGTCGCTCGTCGATCCGCTGATGGCGCAGCTGCGCGATCTGTTCTCGACGGGCGAGCTGGGGACGGTGCCGAAGGCGCTAACCGCCGTCCGCGAGACGCTCGTCGCCGCCCTCGCCGGTGACGTCCGGCTTCGCGGGGATGGCCAGAAACCGCGCGTGATCCTCGTCGTCGGCGTGAACGGCAGTGGGAAGACGACGACCGCCGCGAAGCTCGCGAAACGACTCAAGGACTCGGGAGAGCGTCCGCTTCTTGCGGCGGCCGATACGTTTCGCGCCGCGGCGATCGAGCAGCTCGAACGCTGGGCCGAGCGGGTTGGCGTACCGATCGTTTCGGGAAAACCCGACGGCGATCCGGCGGCGGTCGTCTTCGACGCGGTGAACGCCGCCGTCGCACGCGGGAACACGACGGTCATCGCGGACACAGCGGGCCGGCTGCACACCAAGGGTTACCTCATGGACGAGCTCGGCAAGATCGTCAAGGTGACCGGCCGTGCCCGCGAGGGTGCCCCGGATGAGGTGCTGCTTGTCCTCGACGGGACGGCGGGTCAGAACGCGATCCAGCAGGCTCGTCAGTTCACGTCGACCGCCGCGGTCACGGGCCTTGTCGTAACGAAGCTCGACGGCACGGCCAAGGGTGGCGCGGTCTTCGCGATCGCGCAGGAGCTCAAGCTCCCGGTGAAGCTCCTCGGGGTGGGTGAGAAGGCGGACGACCTCGTGCCGATGGATCCGACCGCCTTCGTGAACGCGCTCCTATCCCCGGCGTCCTGAGGTCATACTCGGCTCGAGGTGGCGATCGTTCGTCTGCGCCCGGCCGAGCTCAAACAAGCGCTCGAGACCGGTGCGCTCTCCCTCCATTACCAGCCGCAGGTGATGATCAAAACGGGCGGTCTCGCGGGCGTCGAAGCGTTCGTCCGCTGGCCGCACCCCGCGCATGGAATGATCGGGCCGAGCGACATCGTCCCGCTCGTCGACCAGGCTGGCCTTCACGTCGAGTTCGATCGGTGGGTGGTCGGGGCGATCTGCCGTCAAGCGAAGAAGTGGCGGGCGGATGGCGTCGCGGTGCCGGTCGTTGCCGCAAACGTGTGGAGCGAGACGCTTCGGCGACCGGATGCGCTGAGGCTCGTCGACGCTCTCGCAGAGACCCACGTCGATCCCACGACCATCGAGCTCGAATGTCCGCGCGGATCGACGGTGGATCCGGAGGTCACCAAGGCGCTCGTCGCGATCAAGGCACTGGGTGTGCGACTGGCATCGGAGGAGTACGCGACAGGCGCGCGCCCGCGTTGGATCCTCAGCTTCGACACATTCAAGATCCCGTACCCGATCTCGCGCGACCACATCGCGAATGCGGACGGCATCGTCGCCGCGGTCGCCGAAGCGCGGAGGACCGGCGCGCGAGTCGTCGCCGACTCGGTCGAATCCGCCGCCCAGGAGGCGGCCCTCGCGTCGCTCGGCGTCGAGATCGTGCAGGGCTATCTCTACGGTCCCGAGGTCACGCCGGCGGAGCTCCGCACGCTGATCAAGAGGCCGGGCGTCTCGCTGGCTTAGATCGTCTCCGCGACGAGGAGCTGGTTCTTGCCCGAGCGTTTCACTGAAAGGAGCGCGCGGTCCGCGGTCCGTACCAGATCGTCCAGCTCCGCACCGCCGTCCGGCGAAAGCGCGAGACCCACCGACGCGGTCACGGTCGACCCGGACGCCGCGGTGACGCCGGCCACGACCGCGCGGATCCGTTCCATGATCGGAAGGGCGCTTTCGACCGGGCAGTCGGCCAGGAAGACGACGAACTCGTCGCCGCCGTACCGCGAGGCGAGGTCCTGCGCGCGGAGGTTCGCCCGGATGGCCGCAGCCACGAGGCCGAGGACCTCATCACCCGCCGGATGGCCCCGCGAGTCGTTTACGGCCTTGAAGCCGTCCAGGTCCACGACCGCGACGGCCGACGGTCCATGTCGCGGGCGGCGAAGGTGCGCGCTGACGAGCTCGCGGAACGCATGCCGGTTCAGCAGGCCTGTTGTGGGATCGAGCTCGGCGCGTGTCTCGATGCTGCGCAACTGTTCGCGATCGGCACCATAGAGGAGCACAAAGCCTATTGCGAAGAGCGCGAGCGTGAGCAGCTCGAACAGCGCGGCCGCTTCGGCTTGGCTTTCACCCTGCGTGCCGAACGCGCTGTGCAAGACCAGCGTCACCGAGGCGAGAGCGAAGAAAAGCCACGAGCGCATGCGCCGCGGCCGTCGTCCACCCCGCAGTGCTGAGACGCTGAGCGCCGCGATCGAGATCGCGATCGCCAGGTCTGCGCTCGACACGAAACTCTGAAGCGTCATGTCGACGAGCATGCGCGCGATAACGAGACATGCGTTGTACCAATCGTGTGTCCGCGGGGATTCAACAAGCTCCGTATGTATTGCAGTCGCGCGCGTAAATGCGTTTGCTATCGCCCGACGGGGTGGGACGCGGCGGGACGTCGCGTCGGGGGAGTCGCGTGAGCAGACGGGGGTGGGTGGGCGCGCGCTGGGCGGGGTTGTGTCTGGTGGCCGTCATCGTGACGGCGACGCAGGCGACGCCGGCGGGAGCGAAGACCGGTGGCGATGCGAAGATCAGCCCTTCGCTGTTCGCGCTCGCGCAAGCCAGACCGAAGGACGACCTCGCAGTCATCGTCCGTGCTTCGTTCAAACTGGGCAAGGGTCACCAGGCCGAGCGTGCGGCAGCGGCTGTGTCGCGGGCGCAGGGCAAAGTCGGCCGTGGCCTATCGATCGTCGGAGGCGCGTCCGCGACGCTCCGCGGGGACAGAATCCTGGCGCTCGCGAACGATCCGGACGTCGCGTACATCTCTCTCGACAATGTCGTGACCGCGACCTTCGATCCGCTGGATGGGGCGGCGCTTGCGTCGAGCCCCGGCATCGTCGAGGTCGGAGCGCCCACGGTCTGGCGGCAGCTCGGCGTGACCGGCAAGGGCGTTGGTGTCGCGATCATCGACAGCGGTATCGCGCCGCACCCGGATCTCGCGGGACGGATCGTCGCCGCCGTCGACTTCACGAGCGGCGGGACCGGCACGGTGCTCGTTCCGCCGGCCGATCCGGGCGGGCACGGGACGCACGTCGCGGGCCTCGTCGCCGGGGACGGCACCGCGTCGGGCGGCGCGTACGCAGGCGTCGCGCCGGGCGCGAACCTGATCGACGTCCGTGTCATCGGCCCCACCGGTGCGACGAACGTATCGACGCTCATCGCGGGGATGCAGTGGGTGCTCGTGCACCGGGCTGACTACAACATCCGCGTCGTCAATCTCTCGGCCGGCGGACCGGTCACCATGAGTTACCGCGACGATCCGCTGGCGACCGCGGCTGAAGTGCTCGTCTTCGCTGGCATCGCCGTCGTCGTGTCGGCTGGTAACGAGGGCCCGAAGGAGCGGACGATCACGTCGCCGGGCACCGATCCCTACGTCATCACCGTCGGCGGCATTGATGACAGCGGCAGCGCGACCCTCGACGATGACGCGTTGGCCTCGTGGTCCTCGCGCGGGATCACGCCGGTCGACGGCCTCGCGAAGCCAGACCTCGTCGCGCCCGGTCGGAAGATCGTGAGCCTCCGCTCGCCGGGCAGCACGCTCGATCAGGAGCTCCCTGATCGGCTCGTCGCGGGTCTCGACCCGCTCGCGCCGGCGTACTTCCGTCTCTCAGGGACGTCGATGGCGGCGCCAGTCGTGACCGGAGTGGTCGCGCTCATGCTTGAGCGCAGCCCCGCGCTCACGCCGGCGCAGGTGAAGGATCGGCTGAAGGGCACGGCGACCGCGCTCGCGTACGGGTCTCCCGCGACCACCGGAAGCGGAATGGTCAACGCGCTCGCCGCGGTCACCAGCTCGGACCAAACGGCTGACGCCAGCGCTGATCCCATCGCTGCCGGATTCGCGGGCGAGATGTATCCGCTCCTCTACGGGCAGCCTTTCGGCTGGCGTGATCTGGCCTTCAACCATGGCGTGGACTCGCATGGCGTTCGGTGGGCCGAGGTCACCTGGGCCAACGTCGTGTGGGATGCGGTCACCTGGCAAAACCTCAACTGGGAGTCATTCAACTGGTCCGCGATCACCTGGCAAGACATCTCCTGGGAGGACATCTCCTGGGAAGGCGTGACCTGGGAGGACATCAGCTGGGAAACGGTCCCGCTGAAAGACAAGGGCCGCAACGCTAATCGCGGCGGGAAGGTGCTCGACTGATGAAACAGCAGGCTGCGAAGGTCTACATCGGGATCGTCGCCGCGCTCGGCTTGGTTGTGCTCGTCGCGAACTCGGTCAACGCTCGGACGAGCCAGATCGACCCGGTGATGTTCGTCGTGATCCTCGTCCTCGTCGCGATCGCCCAGCGGAATCCGGTCGTGCTCTTCCGCTCTAGCGCGATCTCCGTCGCATTCGCCGTGAAGATCGCGGCGTACGTCCTTTTCGGTACCCCAGTGGCGCTCTGGGCCACCGTTGTGGTCGTCGCGGTGAACGCCTACACCCCGACGCCGAAACCCGCGAAAAAGGTCCTCTTCAATTTCGGCGGCATGATGGTCTCGACGTACCTGGCGTCGACCACGTACCAGCTCGTCGGCGGGATGGTCCCGCCCGGCGCGTTCGTTCCCACGATGCTCGCGGTCGCGGTGTCGGCCGCTGTGTACTTTGTCGTGAACAGCGCGCTGACCGCTGCCGTGATCACCCTCACCTCGAGCGCGCGGTTCTTCGATGTCTGGGTCCAGAACTTCGCGTGGATGCCGGTCAACTACTTGGCGACAGCTGTGAACGGCGCCGCGCTGGCGCTTGCGTATCAGTCGCTCGGCGTCATCGGAGTGATCGTGTTCGTCCTGCCACTCGGGATCGCGTGGTACTCGTTCAGGCTCTACATGATGAAGTCGACGCAGGTGCGCGAACGCAACCGCGAACTGGTGTCGATGAACGAGAACCTGCATCGGACGACCGAGCGGCTCGAGGCTTCGCATGTGTCGGTCATTGCCGCGCTCCTCGGCTCGCTCGCCGCGAAGGAACGCTCCGCGCATGGTCACTCGGACGCCACCATGCAGCACGCGCTCGCCGTCGCAAAGTCGCTCGGCCTCGGGCCGGACGAGATCGCCGCGGTGAATCTGGGCACGCTTTTCCACGACATCGGAAAGATCGGTATCCCCGAGCACATCCTTCTCAAACCCTCAGCACTCACCGAAGAAGAGTGGGCCGAGATGAAGACGCACCCGGTCATCGGCGCGAACCTCATCGGCGAGGTTCCCAATCTCGAGAGGATCCGGCCGATCGTGCTCGCGCATCACGAGCACTACGACGGGTCCGGCTACCCGAACGGGCTCAAGGGCGACCAGATCCCGCTCGCCGCGCAGATCATCTCCGTCGCGGACACGTATGAGGCCATGATCTCGACGCGCCCGTACCGCCCGGCGCTCGGCCACGCCGAGGCCGTCGCTGAATTGCGCCGTGTCGCGGGCTCGCAGCTCAATCCGATCGTCGTGGAGGCGTTCATCCGCCAGATCGAGATCGGGCAATCCGGGGCCGCGCACGCACACGATGGAGCCGAGCACGTCCACGTTCGCGATCGCGCGGTCGAGGCCGCTCGGCTCAGCATGAATTAGGAGCTCGGCCCCAACGCTCTAGAGTCGTGTCTGGTGTTCGAGCAGCTCTCTGACCGTCTGAACAACACGTTCGAGCGACTTCGCGGCCGTCCTCGCGTGAGCGAGGCGGATCTCGACGAGGCGCTGCGCGACGTTCGCGTCGCACTTCTCGAAGCTGACGTGAACCTGAAGGTCGTCCGCCAGCTCATCGCCACCGTCCGCGAGCGCGCCATCGGCGAGCGCGTGCTCGAGTCGATCACCGGCGCGCAGCAGGTCGTGAAGATCGTCCACGACGCGATCGTCGAGATGCTTGGAGGTGCGGCCACACCGCTCGCGCGCGCAGATCGGCCCCCGACGGTGATCGTGCTCGCCGGCCTTCAGGGATCGGGCAAGACGACGACCGCGGCCAAGCTCGCGAACCTTTTGCGCAAGCAGGGTCGGCATCCGCTCCTCATTGCGGCGGACGTGCACCGACCGGCCGCGATCGATCAGCTCGTCGCTCTCGGCAAACAGCTCGGCATCCCGGTGCGCGCGGTCGACGCGAAACGCGTCGCCGCGGACGTCGCCGCGTTCGCGGCTTCCGCGCCCGCGGAGGGCCGCGACACCGTGATCGTCGACACGGCCGGCCGTCTTCACATCGACGAGGCGATGATGACCGAGATCGCGGAGGTGGTCGCCGCGGCGAAGCCGCACGAAACGCTCCTGGTGGTCGACGCGATGGCTGGACAGGACGCGGTCGAGAGCGCGACGGTCTTCCACTCGCGGCTCCCGCTCACGGGACTCGTTCTCGCGAAGGCGGACGGCGACGCCCGCGGCGGCGCGTCGCTCTCGGTGCGTGCCGTGACCGGGGTACCGGTGAAGCTCATTGGCACAGGCGAGAAGCTCGACGCGATCGAGGTGTTCCACCCCGATCGGCTGGCGCAACGGATCCTCGGGATGGGGGACATCCTCACGCTCGTCGAGCGCGCGCAGGAGCACATGGATCAGAAGACCGCCGAAGCGCAGGCCAAGAAGTTCATGGACGCCCAGTTCACTTTTGAGGACTTCTACTCGCAGCTCCAGCAGGTGAAGAAGATGGGACCGCTCGGCGATCTCCTGAAAATGATCCCCGGACTCGGCGGTATCGCGAAGCAGCTCCCTGAGGGGCCGGAGGCCGAGCAACAGATGCGCAAGATCGAGGCGATCATCTCGTCGATGACGAAGGCTGAGCGTGCCGACCCGGCGCTCATCAACGGGTCGCGGCGGCGCCGGATCGCGGCGGGGTCGGGGACGATGGTGTCCGACGTGAACCAGCTCGTGAAGCAATTCGCTGAGATGCGCAAGATGATGAAACAGATGGGGCCGATGATTCGGAGCGGTCGACTACCTCGGCTCCCTGGAATGCCAATGTGACCGTTGAGTTGCGATCGATCTTCACCCGACGATCCGAGCGATTCCTACCGGGGCTGAAACAGGTCCCGGGCATCGGCTCGTTGAGCGTGAGCGAAGGTGACCTCATGGGTCCGGCTGGCGCACAGATTCCGTACGCGAAGGTGATCAACGCGAGTTTCGGATCATTGGGCGAGGCGATGGCGGCTCGCCAGTCCCAGGCGGGGCAATCCGACAACGAGGAGCTACGGCGGTTCGGTGTGCAGGTGCTCATGTACCAGACCAAAGAGATCTGAACGTACGGACAGCACGGGCTGTATTTCTGGACCGCGAGCATGCTAGGTCCGCTATCATTGATGCGTTCGCGCCAGCGCACCGCACATTCGCGAGGAGGATCCCGACCGAGTTGGCAGTTCACATCCGCCTGCGCCGCGTAGGTAAGACAAAAGCGCCGACGTACCGCGTAGTCATCGCGGACTCGCGCGCCCCCCGAAACGGCAAATTCATCGAGACCATCGGCCACTACGACCCGCTCGCCGAGCCTGCCCGCCTCGTCGTCGACGCGGAGCGCGCCCGGCACTGGTTCAAGAACGGCGCGCGTCCAACTTCGACGACGCGCTCGCTGCTCATCCGAAGCGGCATCCCCGAGGACGAGGTCCCGGCCAAAGTCAGATGAGCGACGCGGCGCAGCCTGGTCGGATGCGCGTGCTCCTGGAGCACGTCGCGCAAGCTCTCGTCGACGATCCCGCGGCGGTCGTGGTCACCGAGGAGCAGGACGGCGACTTCACGAAGCTCCACCTGCAGGTCGCCGAACCTGACGTCGGAAAAGTGATCGGCCGCGGGGGACGGATCGCGAAGGCCATCCGCGCGCTGCTCAAAGTGATGGCGACGCGCGATGGAACAAAGGTCAACCTCGAAATCGACTGACAAGCGAGGGCGGGCCGCGGCCGCTGGCGGACGCGGACGCACGAGCGCCGTCGGTACCGCCGTAGGCGGTAGTAGCAGCGACGACCCGATCGTCGGGGTCGTGGGCGCGCCTCACGGTGTGCGCGGCGAGGTGAAGGTGCATCCGCGCACCGATGTCGCCGACCGATTTCGCAAAGGCGCACACCTTCTCTGCGACGGAATGGGCGAGCTCGTCGTCGCCTCGGTACGCGGTGCTGCCGATGTCCCGATCGTTCGCTTCGAAGGCGTGAATACGCG
>JALYLL010000149.1 GCA_030774255.1 Chloroflexota bacterium
CGGATCATGTCGTCGTCGTGGAGACCGGCGCCGGGCCGAAGCTCACCGATCGACAGAGAGAGATTTTCGGGATCGATCAGCCGCCGCGCCTCCTCGACGAGCTGAAGACGCTCGGCGTGCGGCGCGAGGACGTCACTCTCGTGATCAACACGCACCTCCACTTCGACCACTCCGGCGGCAACACGTATCGCGACGGCGAGCGGATCGTTCCCACGTTTCCGCGGGCGAGCTACGTGTTCCAGCGCCGCGAGTGGGAGGACGCGATCGCGCCGAACGAGCGGACCCGCGCGAGCTATTTGCCCGACGACTACGCGCCGCTCGAGGCGACCGGAAAGCTCGAGCTCATCGACGAGTCGGTCGAAATACTGCCGGGCGTGCGACTCGACCGGGTCCAGGGCCACACCCGCGGCACGCAGACCGTGCGCGTGAGCGAGCGCGACACGACGCTCTTCTTCTCGAGCGACTTCATGCCCGATCGTCACCACCTGCCCTTGCCCTGGATCCCGGCGTTCGATCTCTTCCCGCTCGACACGCTCGCCGCGAAGAAGCTGATCCTGCGGCGCGCGATCGACGAGCAGTGGATCGTCGGGTTCACGCACGACCTCCCGCGATTCGGCCGCATCTCGGAGACCGAGGGAAAGCTTCGCTTCGACGAGGTCGAGAGCTGACCGACCTGCCGCGGACGGCGTCGACGATCGTCGTCGGCGGTGGCGTTGTTGGCGCTGCGGCTGCGTTCTTTCTCTGCGACCGCGGCGAGAGCGATGTGCTCCTGCTCGAGAGGGATCAGCTCGGTGCGGGAACGACGAAGGGCGGGCTCGGCGGGATCCGCCATCAGTTCGTCGATGAGCTCGACATTCGCATGTCGCAGCTGGCCACCGCGTTCTGGCGGAACTTCGAGGACCGGACCGGGTCGCGGCACGACTTTGAAGAGCGCGGCTACCTCTTCATCGCGAACACGGAAGTGGGAGTCGCCGAGCTTCGTCAGCCGATGCCGCTGTACGAGCGGATGCGCGCCGGCGTTCGGATGGTCGATCGCATCGAGATCGCCGAGCTCGTACCCGGGATCCGCGTCGACGATGTTTTCGGCGGCCGGTTCGGCATCCGCGACGGCTACGGCGATCCGCTTGTCGCGCTCGCTGGATTCGCCGCATCCGCTCAGCTCGATGGGGCGTCGTTTCGCGAGGGTGTCGCGGTCGAGTCGCTTCTGCGCGAAGGCGATCGCGTTACCGGGGTGCGCACCGCGGGTGGCGACGTCCACGCGGATCGTGTCCTGCTCGCGACCGGTTGCTGGACGGCCGCGCTCGCGGCGACCGCGGCGGTGTCGGTCCCGATCTGGCCGTACCGCCGCTCGATCATGCAGTCGGGTCCGGTGCCGCAGCTCGCGGAGGCGCCCCTTGTGATCGAGTGGGAATCGGGCTTTCACTTCCGGCCGAAGGGCGCCCTGCAGCGGTTCGCGATGCCGAACCTCACCGCCGATGGAATGGAAGAGAAGGGGCCGACCGGCGCGCCGTCGGCGTACCCGGGCGACTTCGCGCCGCTCGAGGTCCCGGCGTCGCTCGAGCCGTGGGTGCGGGCGCGCGCCGCGTGGCGGCATCCCGCCTTCGCGAACCTGCGCATCGTCGATTCGTGGTCCTGCTACTACGAGATGACGCCCGACGACCATCCGATCGTCGGCGTGGTCCCGGGAGTGGCAGGCCTCTACATCGCGGCGGGGTTCAGCGGCCACGGCTTCATGCACGCGCCCGCCACGGCGCAGCTCGTCGTCGAGGAGATGCTCGACGGTCGCGCGCACACGATCGACATCCGCGACCTTTCGCTCGAGCGATTTGTGACTGGCCGCCGGCCGTTCACGTCCGCAGTCCTCTGAACGTCCGCGTCACGTCGCTGCTCGAAGGAGCGCGATCGGCGACCGGGCACGCGGTGATCGTCGACGTGTTCCGTGCGTTCACGACCGCTGCGTTCTGCGTTGCCGCGGGCGCACGCGAGATCGTGCTCGTCAATGACCACGAGCACGCGCTGGCGATGAAGCGCGCGGATCCCAAGCTCTTCCTCGCCGGCGAGATTGGGGGCCGGCCAATTCCCGACTTCGACGTCGGCAACTCGCCGTCGGCCATCGAGCATCTCGACCTCGAGGACCGGCGTGTGGTTCTGCGAACGAGCTCGGGAACACAGGGCGTCGTCGCCGCGAGGGGCGCGCATTCGATCGTCCTCGGAAGCTTCGTGATCGCCGCCGCGACCGTGCGATACCTACGCGAGCGCGCCGAGGAGGTCACGATCGTGGCGATGGGGCAGAACGCGCAGGAGGACGCGGACGAGGATCTTCTGTG
>JALYLL010000150.1 GCA_030774255.1 Chloroflexota bacterium
GCGAAAGATCGGCGCCCGCCACGAATTGGCCGTCCTTGCCGCTCGAGATGACGAGGCCGCGTGGCGCTGCGTTGCGCGCCGCGGCGATCGCGGCGGCGAGGTCTTCCATGAGGCGCACGTCGATCGCATTCACCGGATCTCCTGGACGGTCGATGACGATCCGCGCGACGCCCGCGGCGTCCGCGGGGATGAACGTGACGGACGGTCGGCTGTCAGGCGCGACGAGTGCCACTTTCGCGGCAGGCGAGGACGCGATCACGCCGCTCGCTCCAGGATGATCGCCGCGCCGTTGCCGCCCGCCGCGCACGCGGTCGCGAGACCGTACCTCGCGCCGCGGCGCTTCATCTCGCGCGCGAGAGTCAGCACGATGCGCGCGCCCGTGGCGCCGAAGGGGTGGCCGAGAGCGATGGAACCGCCCATGACGTTCAGCTTCTCAACGGGAACGCGGCCCACGCCGTTGCGCTCGAGAACGACGAGCGTCGAGAGCACCTGCGCCGCGAACGCTTCATGCATCTCGAAGACGTCGATGTCGTCAAGCGTGATGCCTGCACGCCGGAGCGCGATCGGGATCGCGTACGCGGGCGCGATGAGCAGCTGATCGGCCGGGTCGACCGCGGCGTACGCGTAGCTGCGCACCGCCGCGAGCGGCTCGAGCCCCAGCGCATCGGCGCGCGCTTCGCTCGCGAGGACGACGGCCGCGGCGCCGTCGGTCAGCGGGCTGGCGTTGCCTGCGGTGATCGTGCCGTGCTCGCGATCGAAGACCGGGCGGAGCGAGGCGAGCTTCTCGGGAGTCGAGTCACGCCGGATGTGGTTGTCCGCGGTGACGGCGTGGCCGTCGACGTAGACCGGCCCGACCTCCGGCGCGAGGCGCCCGTCGTCCCAGCCCGCCGCGGCGAGTCGATGGCTGCGCAACGCCCAGGCGTCCTGGTCCTCGCGCGAGATGGCGTTGATCGCAGCCATCCGCTCGGCCGACTCGCCCATCGTGAGTCCGGTCGACGTCTCGCGGATGCCCGGCGCGACCGGCGCGATGTCTGACGCACGGACATGTGCAAGGGATTGCGCTTTCGCTGGGAGGGTCTTCGCCTGGGACGCGGCGATGAGCGCGCGCGCGAGCCGCGGCGTCAGCGTGAGCGGGACGTTCGTGAGCGACTCGCTCCCGCCCGCGACCACCACGTCGGCGTTGCCGCCGGCGATGTGATCGGCGGCGCTGGTGATCGCGACGCACGCCGACGCGCACGCGAGGCCGACGGTGAACGCGGGGATGCGCGCCGGCATCGAAAGCGAGAGCACGACCTCACGCGCGAGGTTGTGATACGCGACGGGTCGCGCGACGTTGCCGAAGATCACCTCGTCGACCTGGCCTGGATCGAGCTCCGTGCGCGCGAGCGCTTCCGCAGTCGCCGCGCGGGCAAGGTCCAGCACGTCGAGCTCGGCGAACTCGGTCCCCGCTCTCACGAACGGTGTCCGAGCGCCGCCGAGTATCAACACACGCGGCATTCCGCTTGCATGGCTAGCGATCAAGCGAGTTTCGACGTTAGAAGCATGATGCAGTCGGCAAGCCAATGGGAAGCGGCATACGACCCCGGGGTCCCGAGGCACCTGACATATCCCGGGTTGCCACTCCACGCCCTGCTCGAGCGCACCGCCCACGAGCACCCGGAGACCGTCGCGACCGTATTTGGTGGTGCCGTCGGGCATCGGATCCTCGATTCGGCGATGACGTACCGCAATATCGACGAGCTCGCCGACCGCTTCGCCGCCGGGCTCCAGAGGCTCGGTGTGAAGAAGGGCGACCGCGTCGCCCTCGTCCTCCCGAACTGCCCGCAATTCGTCTACGCGTTCTTCGGCAGCCTCAAGGCCGGCGCCGTCGTCGTTCCGACGAACCCGCTCTACACCGTCCGCGAGCTTCACAACCAGCTCGCGGATTCCGGTGCGCGAGTCGTCGTCGTTCTTTCGCGCCTCTACCCGCAGGTCGCCGAAGCCGCGACCGGGACATCCGTCGAACGAATCGTCGTCACGAACGTCAAGGAGCATTTCCCCGTTGCGCTCCGCGTCCTGTTCACCGCGGTACGCGAGCGCAAAGAGGGTCATCGCGTCGACATCAGTCGCGATCCGCGCGCGATGTGGCTCCGAGAGACGCTCGCCGACCCGAGCGCGCGCGTCCCGGTGGATGTCGCCCCTGCGGATCTCGCGGTCCTTCAATACACCGGCGGCACGACCGGCGTGCCGAAGGGCGCGATGCTGTCGCATCGAGCCCTCGTCGCGAACGTTCACCAATGTCAGGCATGGCACGCATCCGTCGAACCCGGCGATCGGATCCTCGCGATCATGCCGTTCTTCCACGTGTATGGCCTGACCGTCGTGATGAACCTCGCCGCGCTGAGAGCGATGACGATGATCCTGATCCCGCGCCCAGATCTGAAGCACATCTTCCTCGCGATCGAGAAACACCGGCCGCGCTTCTTCCCGGGCGCGCCACGGATCTACATCCTGCTCAACGAGTCGCGCGACCTCGCCAACTACGACCTGCGATCGATCGAGTGGTTCATGTCCGGCTCGGCGCCACTGGCCGTCGAGGTCATGAAGCGGTTCGAGGAGCTCACCGGCGGAAAGGTCCTCGAGGGCTACGGCCTTACCGAGGCTGCGCCCGTCACCCACTCGAACCCCCGCGAGAGAGTCCGCAAGCCCGGGTCGGTCGGCCTCCCGATGCCTGACGTCGACTGCAAGATCGTCGACATCGAGACCGGCACGCGCGAGGTGGACGCGGGCGAGGCGGGGGAGCTGTGTCTGCGGGGGCCGAATCTCATGGACGGGTACTGGCAGAAGCCGGAGGAGACCGCAGCAGTTCTCCGCGACGGTTGGCTCTACACCGGCGACATCGTCCGCATGGACGAGGACGGCTATCTCTTCGTCGTCGACCGCAAGAAGGAGATGATCATCGTCTCCGGTTTCAAGGTGTACCCGCGCGAGGTCGACGAAGTTCTGTACGCGCATCCGGCGGTCCTCGAGGCCGCGGCCGTCGGCGTGCCGCATCCATCGAAGGGCGAGGTCGTGAAGGCGTTCGTCGTGCTACGACCCGGCGCCAAGGCGACGGCGCCGGAGCTCATGGACCACTGCCGCGCGAATCTCGCGCCGTACAAGGTCCCCGTCGAGATCGTGTTCCGCGCGGAGCTGCCCAAGACGCTGATCGGAAAAGTCCTGCGACGCCAGCTCGCCGCCGAAGAGCCCGGGGTCCCCAACCTCCCGCTGCCGCGCGCCAGCTGAGGTTCGTCAGCCCGCCTTCTGCCTCAGCAGGTCGAGTATTTCGTTCTGGCCTTCCAAGATCTTGAGCTGCTGCTTCGACATCTGATGGAGCGCCGTCAAGGTCTCGTGATCGGCCTCCGCACGCGCGTCCTGCGCGGCTGAGATCACGTTCTGCCCGACGATGATGATCGGGAGAAGGACGAGCTGCAGGAAGTTCGACGAGAGCCAGTTCACGAGAACGGTCACCGAACCCTGCTGGATCGCCGCCGGCAACGCCACGAGTGCGACGAGCGTGAAGACGTAGGCGCAGTACATCGTGCCGACGATCTTCGTGATCCGGACCGCCACGGCCGCGTTGAGACGACCCATCCGGCCCGTGCCGTGGACGCGAGCGCGAACGTGCTCGCTCAGCACCAGTCTCGGTACGTGTGTCAGAGCGCTTGTCGCTTCCGTCATCGCGTCCTCCTGTCTGTTTATGGGATCAGCCTGGCTGCCGGTAGCGAATACGCCGCACTCCCGCACCGGGTCTCGTTGGCGCGAGCGAAGGCCGAGTGAGCGGAGGCGTCCGGACGATGAACTCGACGACCTCACCTGGATCCTCGAACGATCTGACGAGGTCCGCATAGCCGTCGCGGCGCGCGTATGCCATCAAGAGCTCGAAGGCCGAGGAGCTCTGCCGACCGAGCAGGACCATCGGACTGCGGCGGTCGCCCACCCAATAGCTGTTCTGCTCCGCGGCTTGGAAGACTTCCCGTACGGTACCGGGCGTGTCGCTCGCGACGACCACGCCGTGGCTGCCGATCGCGATGAGTCCCTCCTCGCGCATGCTGTTTGAGAAGTACTTCGCGATATGCGAGCTGAACAGGTTCACCGGCTCATCCGGATAGACCCAGGTCGGGACGCCGAGGCTCGCTCCGCCATTCGGTAGATCGGCGAGCACTTTGCGGGTGGCTTCGATGTACCGGGCGTGGTCGGACTCGAAGGCCGGCGCCTGCTTCAAGATCGTCAGTGCGCGATCCAGAGCGGCGCGCTCCGCGTGCTTCGATAGGTAGGCGCCAAGGTTCGCCGCTTCCATGAGTCCGGGCCCGCCGCCAGTCGCTACAAGAAAGCCGGCACGCGCGAGTCGCCATCCGAGGTCCGCGATCAACGCGTACTGCGGGTCGTCGCGACGCGCCAAGTGGCTGCCCATGACGCCGACGACCTTCGGCGCGGCGCCGCCGTTTCCATCGAGCCATGCGGTCAGGGCGCGGTCGACGCCGAAATCGTGGAGCCGCTGCGCGATGGCTTCCGCCGCGGAGGGCGGGTTGCGGCCTCCGGCGGCCACGAAGTGGCGGGCGATCCTCCGATCGAGTGAGCCCTCCGGGGTTAACGGGGTGTAACCCTGCAAGAGCTCGTCGCCTGTGTAGAGGCCTTTGCGCAATGGGTCGAATGGCTCCGGTCGCGGAAGGGGCGGCATAACGGTGCCATGATGGCGGAGATGCGTCTGCACTTTCTCGGCGCGACGCGCACGGTGACGGGCTCGCAATATCTGCTCGAGACGGACCGGGCGCGCGTGCTCATCGACTGCGGCATGTTCCAGGGCAGCCCGAACGACGTGATCCGTAATCGGGTGCCCTTCGCCTATCAGCCTGGCGAGGTCGACGCAGTGTTGCTCACGCACGCGCATCTCGATCACTGCGGGCTCATCCCGCATCTTTCTGCATCCGGGTTCCGCAAGCCGGTCTACGCGACCAAGGGGACGCTCGACCTCACCCGACTCGTGTTGCTCGATTCCGCCAAGCTTCAGGAGGAATTCGCCCAGAGCCACCAGCGCTTCGCCGCGCGGAATCCCGATCGTGCCGCGGTGGAGGACGAAGCGACCATGGCCGAGCTCGCGGCCGCGACAAAGCTGGATCCCGCGGCCGCGACGAGGGAGGCGGCGCCGGCCGCGATCACCGAGCTCCGGGAGCCGCTCTACACGGTCGACGACGCGAACACCGCGATCGCGCTTTTCAAAGGCATCGACTACGGGGCTGAGGTCCAGGTCGCGCCGGGAATCACGGCGACGTACCTGGACGCGGGCCACATCCTGGGCTCGGCGATCATCCGCGTCCGCGTTATGGAGGGCGACCAGGAGCGCACGATCGTCTTCAGCGGGGATCTCGGCCGGCCCGGCTCGCCGATCATCCGTGATCCCACCCCGGTCACGGCCGCGGATTGGTTGCTTATCGAGTCGACCTACGGGGGCAAGACCCACGAGCCTCAGGAGGAGGCCATCCGACTGCTGGGCGAAGCGGTGAAGCTAACCGGTGACGCGAAGGGTGTGCTGCTGATGCCTTCGTTCGCGATCGGCCGGACCCAGGAGATCGTCTACGAGCTGAACCGTCTGCTCAGCGCTGGAACCATCCCACATTTGCCGCTCTACCTCGATTCGCCAATGGCCCAGAAGGCGAGCGACATCTACCGCGCATACCTCGACTACTTCGATAGCGACGCTCGTGCGCTCATCGCCGGCAGCGGCCCGAGCATCGACTATCCCGACGCCATCATGACGAATAGCGCGAAGGAGTCCCTCGCCATCGAACAAGCGGCGCGACCGCTGATGGTCGTCGCATCAAATGGGATGATCACCGGCGGGCGGATCGTCCAGCACGTCAAGGCGCTCGTTGGCGATCCGGGGATGACGCTGCTCTTTGTCGGATATCAGGGCGACGGCACCCTTGGCGCGCGTCTGCAGCAGGGCGCGAAGCAGGTGCGGATCGACGGACAAGACCTCGAGGTCCGTTGCCAGGTGCGTTCCATCAGCGGGTTCTCCGCACACGCCGACGAGCCCGAACTGCTCGCCTGGCTGGGCAACTTCACGAAGAAGCCGCGTACGACGTTCATCGTGCACGGCGACCCAGCCGCACAGGCCGCGTTCGAACCGAAGGTTCGCGCGCTCGGCTTTGCGACTTCAGTTCCGGCCTGGCGCGAGACCGTCGAGCTCACCTAGGGAAGGCGATGCGGATCCTGGCGGTGAGCGACGTCGAAGACGAGGCGGTCGCTGGCTCCGTCGCCTCGAAGGTCGGCACGATCGATCTGGTGATCGGCTGCGGCGATCTCGACTACGAGTACCTCGACTACGTGGCCACCACCCTCGGCGCACCTCTGCGTGCCGTGCACGGCAATCACGACGTGCCTCCCGAGAACAGCGACGATCCCGAGATCGCGGTCTGGTGGCATGGGATCGATCTTCATGGACGGGTGGTGTCGGTCAACGGCCTTCTTTTCGCTGGCCTCGAGGGATCGCCCCGCTACAGCTCGGGTCCCTATCAGTCCGGGGAATCCGATGTGTGGCTCGCGATCCTCCGAATGGTCCCTTCCCTCTTCCTGAACCGGCTGCGGCGTGGCCGATTCCTCGACGTGCTCGTGACGCACGCTCCGCCTCGCGGAATCCATGAGGGGACCGACCGGGCCCATCGCGGGTTCGGTGCGGTTCGCACATTTCTTCAGTGGTTCCAGCCGCGTTATCACCTGCACGGGCACACGCACATCTACGATCGGCGCACTCCCACCACGACGCAGTTCGGAAGAACGACGGTCATGAACGCGTACGGCGCGCGCACCGTGGATATCACATGAAATCGGCCATTGTTCGCGGCGACTACGAGCGAGCGCGGCGGAAGTCCTTCGTCCGCGCGATCGCGAGCTGGCTTCGGCGCTCGGACAACGCGCTACTCGCGTTCGAGGATATGCGGCGCGGAATCCACGCGCAGGCCCAGCGCGACGGCGGTCTCCGGGAAGTGCAGATCGATCACATCGTCGGCAGCGTTGGCCGTTACCGCGATTTCGACCGCGCGTTCCTTCCTCGGCAGGCGAGGACCAGAGACCGCTGGGAGAGCGTCGACCGCGCCCACCGCGAACGGACCGAGGTGCCTCCGATCGAGCTGTACCAGATCGGCGGGATCTATTTCGTGAAGGACGGAAACCACCGAGTGTCCGTGGCTCGCGAGCGCGGGCAGGCCTTCATCGACGCACATGTGACCCGGGTGACGGCGCCCGCGCCGGTCGACTCGGTCGACGATCTACTCGACTTCATCCGCGACCGCGACGCGCTCGCGTTCTACGAGACGACCGACCTCTTGCGTCTCCGGCCCGACGCGCGCATCGAGCTGACGCTTCCGGGCCAGTACGACAAGCTTCTCGAGCACATCTCGACGCACCGCTGGTACCTCGGTACCCAGGAGAAGAGGGAGGTCAGCTACCCGGAAGCCGTCGCCAGCTGGTACGACCGCGTCTATCTGCCGACGGTCGAGGCGATCCGCAAGACCGGGGCGCTACACGACTTTCCGAATCGAACCGAAGCGGATCTCTACCTCTGGACGACCGAGCACCACTGGTACCTGCATCAAGCCGCGCACCCGACGGGTGAATCGCTCGAGGCGATCGTCAGCGATTACGCGGGTGAGAACAGCGAGAGAGCCCTGCGGCCATTGCTGCGTCGCGCACGCGCGACGCTCCCGGGCTCGGGACGCAAGGCCCGACCACAGGCCAAGGGTCGTGCTACTCCTTGACCCACCCCACCGCGAGAAGCACCGGTCCGTCGTTCGTCGGGTAGTACACCTGCCAGCCGTGATACCCGCGGTAGGCCGCGGCGTCCCTCTTCATGACCTCGGCGTAGAGCGTGAGTGCGTTCACGTACGCCTCCGCGTGGTTGTAGGCGAATAGCGCCTTCGGCATGTTGTCAGGGGCGCCTGCCGCCTTCAGATAGCGCGCGGCCGCCAGGATCGAATCGTGGTCGCTGTTGATGTCGCCGGTTCCGTACCGTGCCCACGTCGACGGTATGAACTGCATCGGCCCCTGAGCGCCCGCGCTCGACAGGCCGCGAATGCGGCCCATGCGCGTCTCGACGAGATGAATTGATGCGAGGTAGTACCACGGCACTCCGAACTGGGCCTCCGCTTCCTTGTAATAGCCGAGAAGGTCGTCGATCGGCGCCGGCGCGACGATCTTCCAGTCCGGAAGGCTCTTCGGAACGGGTCCACTGAGGAGGCGCAGCTGCTTGCCCGCCTCGAGGCTGCCGGTCACGGCCGCACGCGTTTTCTCAGGCAGCGCTCCTAGGACCGCGTCTCTCCACTCGGGGTAGTCCTGAAGTCTGCTGTAGTCGAGCTGCTGAAGATGTCCCATCCACGCGAGCTCGAGACCGCTCACCTTCGGATCGCGTATCGCCGCTTCGACCATCGCAAGCTCCGTCGCGAGAGCCGCCGGATCATTGGCCGCCGCGGGAAGCTGGTTGTAGTTGGGGGCCGGCGTCGCGGTCGGCGTGGGAACGACTGACGGAGCGGGTGTCGCCGCCACGGTTGCCGTCGGGATCGGCGTGTATCGGACCGAGGGAGAGGGCGCGGAGACGGCGGCGGTCGAGCACCCGACGACCGCGCCGACGAGAACGAGAAAACTCACCACACGACGCATCGAGAACAAGTCTGTTGGCGGACCGCTGTCCGGTAAAGGCTCCGAACCGGACGTTTCGGTCACAACCACACGGCTCTGAGCGCGTTGAGGCCGTGCCGCTACCGGCGTCCGACCCTAATCGCGAACGGGCTGGGAAGTCGTGGGCCGCTTGCTCGCGATGATGATCGAGAATGAGCGGGTGATAACGGTCTCTGACCATCTGCGACGGATCCCGCCGGCGGTGCGCCCGGTCGTCCAGGCGGGGCGCCGAGCGGTCAAGGCGGCGGCGCCTCACGCGAGGGAAGTCGCATATCAGAGCCGGAAGCCCCGCTCGAAGAGTGCGATGTGGAAGCTCGTCCGGTACGCGGTCGGGGACGAGTACGTCGTCGGGATCGGCGCGTTCCAGACGTACGCGGCGATGTTCTTCACGCGCGGCCGCGATCTCGACGATGGGAGTGGACTTCTTGAAGGTTCGGGGAAGGACGCCAGATTCACCCGGCTGCGCAAGCCGAGCGACGCGGATCAGCCCGCCCTGAGACGCGTTCTTCGCAAGGCTTTCACGGGAGGCACCGGGTCGCACACACAGGCCACACGCTCTTCGAGCAAAGCGCGATCCCAGCGGCCGAGATCCGCCGCCGCCCCGTAGGTGCTCTCGAGGAAAGCTGTAAGGGCCGCATCCGGATCCGGTGACGTTCGCACGGCCTCGTACGGCAACAGGAACTCGCCGCGCGCGACGTTCCACTCGGCCGCGTCCGGCTGGAGAGCGGCTTCGGAGAGTCCCTTGAGTGCGGGCATCGCGTACGCGTAGTACTCCGCCCTTGGGACATCGGCGCTGCCCGGCCAAAAGCCAGCCGAGATGAGCTCGTGCGAATACGCCTCGTGCATCACGTGGACGTGGACGTTCGGTGGTTTGCCGCCGGCATAGGCGGGCGCACGCCGTCCACTGAAGCGCGCCGCGGCGAGATCGAATGACCCCCAGAAGAATTGAACCGGGCTCGCCTTTCCCAGGAATCCCGCGCGGAACCGCTCGAGGACCAGGTCGGTCCGCAGAAGGGTCGTCGCGAACATCCGAGCGTGATCGCGGTCGTACGGCCTGATCTCGACGTCCTCGGGAAATGGCACCGCGACGGCGACCTCGGACGGCACCAGGTTTATCTCCGGGTCCGCGATTCCGAGCTCGCTCAGCGAGTCGAACACTTCGCGATAGAACTGCGCGACCGACATCGAACGAAGCGGGACCGTAGCGCGTCCGCCGCGGCTCGTCACGATGGCGAGCTCGTGTCCTATGAAGTCGAGGTCGATCTGGAAAGCGTCGGCGCCGCTCGGCATTGTCCCGGTGCTGAGTCCTCGCGGGGTCACGGCGAGGCTGGAATTCCACCAGTGGTTCAACAGCGGGGTCATGGTGAGACGGATCTTTCCGACGATCTGCGTCCACATATGGATCGCCTCGAGGGTGTCTTTCCATTCGTCGTACGCAAGCCGCGGCCATTCGCTCAAAGACATGACTCTTCGAGCGTAGTCCAGGTCAGGTTTGCAGTCGGCGCCGGACATCCGCGGCGGACGCGTCACTGAGGGCAGCCATCGCGACGCGCTCGAGGTCGCCTCGGTTCGCGCCGCGGAGAGATCGGCGTACCGCCGCGATGCTCGTGGGAGACACACTCAACACGCGAACGCCGAGCCCGACGAGCACCAGGGCCGCCTCGGGATCGCCAGCCATCTCGCCGCATATCGAGAGCTCGATGCCCGCCCGACCGGCGGCTTCGACGGCGAGCCGTACGAGCTGGAGAAGCGCCGGGTGCAGGGAGTCGCGGTACCGCTCCA
>JALYLL010000151.1 GCA_030774255.1 Chloroflexota bacterium
GAACTCGCTCGTCGCGTTCCAATCCGACCCCGTTGGCTACCTGAGCCAGCTCTACACCGAGCGGCTCGAGGAGGCGGCCCGCTTCGAAGCCACCGGCAACGCACTCGCCGCATCGCGCGCACGCAGCGCGCAGAGCGAGGCACTGCGTCTGCTGAATCAGATCTCCCCCGAGCCGAGCGAGTCGCCCGAGCCCTCGCCGAGCACGTCGATCACGCTGCCCTCGGCGAGCCCGACGCCCGAGGCGTCAGCCTTGCCGACGGACTCACCGACGCCGGCCCCTACGTCGACACCACGGCCAACGATCGCGCGCACGGCGACACCGAAGCCTGCCACGACCACGCCGACGCCGAAACCGACCACAACGATGACGAAGCCGTCGCCGACCCCGACGCAGACGCCGATGACAATCCACGCGTACGGCTACGTCCTCTATGCGGACGGATCGCCGGTGGATGGCGCGTGCGTTTCGACCTCGCTCGACGGGATCTGTGTCGCGGGCTCGATCAAGGGCAGGGTCGACCTGCAGTTCACCGCCAAGAAGGGCCAGTCCATCACGCTCTACTTCCGGAACTACGACGCCGCACGAGGCGGCACATTGCATGGGAAAGTGACCATCACCGTCGGCGGTCCCGAGGTTGCGCTCGGCACCATCACACTTCGCTAGACCTCAATTCGATCGCGTTGCGGGTCCTGCCCCGCCATCGGGGAGTGAGCAGCGCCGGGGTCTTCTTCGCTCGGCCCCTCGTGGGATCGCGATGGACCGCCGACCAGGGGCCGCTCGCTCAGAAGACCCCGACGCTGCTCGACCTGCCCCCGTGCGCCCGCAACGACATCCATTTCGGCGCCGTGATGAGCCGGCTATTCGGGACGGGTCAGCTCATCGATGACGTCGACGACTCCGTGGACGTCGCCGGCGACCGCCAACGCGTTCTCCGCGTCGGACTCGTCTTCGATCGGCCCCTGTAAGCGGACCACTCCCTGCGACACGCCGACCTTCAAGTGGAGGTGTGCCGTGCTCGCGTCGAGGCGCAACGCGCGGTGGACCAGATCCTCGAGCGCCTCGTCGGATGGGACGTCTCCGCTGGCTGCCTGCGGACGCTGCCCGGGCGCTTCGCCGGTCCCAAACCCCCCGGCGATCCGGGTCTCGCCTTTTTCGTCCACGCGCACGACCGGGTCGGTCGGCGGGAAGTACGGCTCAGCCTCCTCGACGGCTTCGGTGGGGTCCGTCTCGACCGGCTCCGCGAACGGCTCGATCTCGATCTCGGCATCCGGAATGTTGTCTATGTCCTGGCGATCTTTCATGGCCGCCGACGCCGCAGGACGCGTGCCGGAAAGCGCTACTCCATCCCTGCGAAGTCGGGTGCAGCAGGACGGTTGGGGACTGCGCTGCAGGCCACAACCACCTACTTGGCGGCGAGATACTCGAGGAAAAGCGCCTCCGCCAGCGTCGACCGCTCGAGATCTTTGAGGTCGACACTTTCGTCCTCGGAGTGAGCGTTAGAGAACGGGTCGCCTGCACCGGTGAGCAGCAGCGTGGCCTTCGGGAACGCCTTGGCGAAGTCGGCGACGAACGGGATCGTCCCGCCGGCGCCCATGAAGACGGGGTCGCGATCGAACGCCTCTTTCATCGCGCGGCGCATCGCGTCGTACGCGGCGCCTTTTCCCTCGAGCTTGTACGGTTTGCCGGAGCCGCGGGGCGTGATGGAAACCTCCGCGCCCCACGGCACGTGCGTCCGAAGATGTTCGGCCAGCGCTTTGAGGGCGGCGTCCGCGTCCTGACCGGGCGGGATGCGCATCGACACGCGCGCCTTGGCGGAGGGCACGAGCTGGTTCGTCGATTCGGTGAGCTTGGGCGCGTCGATCCCGAGGATCGAGATCGAGGGCTTCATCCACATCCGGTCGGTGATCCCGCCTTCGCCGATGAGCTTCGTGCCGGGCCGCAAACCGACCTGCTTGCGGAGCTCGTCCTCCTCGAGGTCGAGCGGGTCGGCCTTGCCGCGCGCGATCCCCGCAACGGCGACATTGCCGCGGTCGTCGTGCAGCGTCGCGAGCGTCTTGGCGAGGACGGTGAGCGCGTCTGGCACGGGTCCGCCGAATTCGCCCGAGTGAACCGCATGATCGAGCGTCCGCACTTCGATGTCACACGCGACGATCCCGCGCAGCGAGATCGTGAGACCGGGCTGTCCCGTGCGCCAGTTGCCGGAGTCCGCGAGGATCACCGCATCGGCGCGCAGCTCGTTGCCGTATTCATCGAGGAACTTCCCGAGGTTGGGCGAGCCCCATTCCTCTTCGCCTTCGACGAACACGGTCACGCCGATCGGCGGCCGCGAGTCGTGCGCGCGCAGCGCGCCCGCGTGCATGACGATCCCGCACTTGTCGTCGGACGTGCCGCGACCGTAAAGCCGTCCGTTCTTCTCGACCGGCTCGAAGGGGTCGGAATGCCAAAGGTCGCGCCCGCCTGTCGGCTGAACGTCGTGGTGCGCGTAGAGGAGAACGGTCGGCGCGCCGGCCGGCGCCGCGACATGTCCGATGACCGCGGGCACGCCCTCGATCTCGACGATCTTCGTCTCGCATCCGGCGTCGCGAAGGATCTTCGCGGTCGCCTCGGCGGATCTTCGTAGCTGTGACGGATCGTGACCGGGATGGCTGATCGAGGGAATCCGGACGAGCGTCTCGAGCTCGGCGCGTATGCGAGCCATGTCGTCCCTGACGCGGTCGGCCAGAGTCGCCGCAGAGGCTTGCGTCCTCATGGAGAAAATGAGCCTACTCCGCCCGGGTTTCGGCCGCGTTAAGCACAACGTCGCAGGATCGATTCCGTTGCGGCTGGACTTGGTACCCGTGCGACATTGACCGCGACGCGCCGCCCAAATTGAATGCACCCATGAAGAACCCCACTTGGCCGAAAACCCTAGCGTTCATTGGCTTCACGATCTTCGGGCTCGCACTCGCGTACTACTCGACGGCGATCGCGACCGCCGGTGTCGCGGCGGGGCGGCTTGGAACAGACAGGACGGGCGAGTGGCTGACGACGGGCAGCGCGATCCTGCTGGTCGGCATCGCGGCCGCCGCGGCGTTCGGCTTCCTCGCGCTCAGCAACGCGCGCGCGCTCATGCGTCGCGGCTAGACCCCTCGTTTAGCTGGGGCGCCGGGGTTCGATAGGAGACGACCTCCGGCGCCCAGAGCGCGACACCGACGACGCTGAGCAGCGTGACGAGCCCTCCCGATACCACCGAGAACATCGGGGACACCAGATCCGCCACGACTCCTGATTCGACCTGACCCAGGTACGGGCCGCCCAAAAAGAACATCGAGCTGATCGCGACGAGGCGGCCACGCAAATGGTCGGGTACCACCGTCAGCAAGATGGTGCTCCGGAAGATCGCGCTGATCGTGTCCGCGCCCTGCGCGATGGCGATGAAGACGAGCGCGGGAATGAACAGGCCGTCGTCCATCAGGCCGAAGGCCGCGATAGCGAAGCCCCACGCCGCGACAGCGAGGAGCACCGCGACCCCCTGGCGGTGAACGCGTTTCGTCCATCCCGACGTGAGCGCGGCGATGAGCGAGCCGACGCCAGGAGCGGCGAAGAGGAGCCCGAGGCCCTGCGGCCCCACAGCGAAGATGCGATCGGCGTAGAAGGGAAAGAGCGCTCGCGGCGAGCCGAAGAATGTCGCGAGGAAGTCCAGAAGCATCGTCCCGAAGAGGATCCGATTGGCTCGGAAATGCGTGAGTCCCTCCACGAGCGCGCGACCGACCGGAAGATGGACGCGGACCTCGCGCGGCGGCGCGACGAGCGCGGTCACCGCAAGGATCGCCACCACGAACGATGCGACGTCGATCCAGTACGCGCCGGCGACACCGAAGGTGAGGATCACGACGCCGGCGAGGGCGGGACCCGCGATGGAGGCAGTCTGGAAGAGGACCTGGTTGAGGGCCATCGCGGCTGGTAGCTGCTGACGCTCGACGAGGCTCGGCGTGAGCGCGCCGCGCGCAGGGCCGTCGAGGGCCGAAAACGCCGCGCCCAGGGCGGTGAACGCATACAGGTAGAGGACGCTCGCGAACCCGAGCTGCGTTCCGATTGCGAGCCCGGCCGAGCACGCCGCGAGGCCGATCTGCGTGACGATGAGCAGCCGTCGCCGGTCGACTCGATCGGCGATGACTCCACCGAAGAGCGCGAGCGATATGAGTGGGATCGCCTGGAAGAGACCGATCAGCCCGACGTCCAGAGACGAGCCCGTGAGCAGATAGATCTGGTAGGGAATGGCCACGAGACGCAGCTGGGTCCCGGAGAGGGAGACGAGCTGGCCGAACCACAGCAGCCGGAACGAGCGCGACTTGCGGAGCGGCGAGAGATCGATCAAGCGTGTCTAGATGAAGCGGTCGTTCTGCTCGTCCCACCGGTGGAGCAACCTCAGCTTTGGCTTGCCCTCGCGGACGACTTCGATCGCATTTACCGATTGGACGACGCGGCGCGTTGGTTCCTCCCAGCGTCCGATCGAACGCAGGTGAACGGCGAACGCGATCTTCGACGCGTCGCTATCGGGCACCCCGCAGCCCTTGCAGATCTGCGCGAAGGCGTCTTCCGGTCCGTCTGCGTGAAGTGTCGCCGCCAGGGAGACGCCCTCCTTCGCCGCCTTGAAGATCCGACGCACGTCGGCGCCCCAGATGTAGCCCGGCATGGCAGCGCCTTGCGCGATCTCAGGTATGACGAGATAGCCACCTGCGCTCTTGTTGATCAGCTGGTCGATCTCGTCCCCGTCCTGCGCGAGCGTCATCACCGGCGACTTCGGCGGGCGCTCCGCGAGGATGGCTCGCAGCACCGTCGTCTTGCCCGCGAGGCGCGGTAAGGCGAAGACGATGAACGACCTCCTGCCATGCGCGATCTCGCGCAGCGCCTCGGCGATGTCGGGCGACATCGTCCGATTGGCGACCAAGTCGTCCAGGCGAATCTCGCTGCTGATGGCCCGGATGCTAGTTGCATGGCAGCCTGTTCACGTACCGGGATGAGATGGCCCAGCTCTGCTCGGCTAACTCGGCGTTCATCGTCGAGCGGACCGACGCCGCGCTCGGCGTGACCGAGACGGACTTGGACGCGCAGTTCCAGCGGATGCACGACAACGGTCTCGACTGCACGAGCGTTCGCTACCTCGGATCGGTCGGCGAGAGTCAGTTCGTGTTCGTGCTCCATCACGGGCCCAAGGATGTCTGGTATCTCCTCACGGTCTCCGAGGACGGCCAAACAATAGACAACGTCGAATGATCCGCACCCGCTAGCCTTCGGGCTATGCGGCCGGTCGAGCTCGTAATGGTCGGGGCGGGTAATCGTGGCCATCTCGCGTACGGGGCATTCGCCGAGCGCAATCCGGACCTCGCGAAATTCGTCGCCGTCGTCGAGCCCGACAATGCTCGGCGCGCGCGCTTCGCGAACGCGCATCAGATACCCGCCGAACGCCAGTTCCGGTCCTGGGAAGAGATTGCGGGCCGTTCGCCGCTCGCGCCGGCGCTGATCAACGCGACGCTCGAGCGCCAGCACCGGGAGAGCGCCCTCGGACTGCTCGCGGCAGGCTACGAGATGCTCCTCGAAAAGCCGATCGCACCCACGGCCGCCGAGTGCCTCGAGATCGCGAGCGCGGCCGAGTCCCATGGCCGGCTTCTGCAGATCGCACATGTCCTGCGTTACGCGCCGTTCTTCCTCGCCGTGCGCGAGATCGTCACCTCGGGCCGTCTCGGCGCGATCGTCTCCGTCGACTGGCGGGAGAACCTCGTCTACTGGCACTTCGCTCACAGCTATATCCGCGGCAACTGGGGAAACACGACGCGATCCGCTCCGATGATCCTGACGAAGTGCTGCCACGACCTCGACCTTCTCGTGTGGAACTTCGGCCGATGCGAATGGCTCTCGTCGTCGGGCTCCCTCACGCATTTCAGAAAGGACGCGGTCGGCCCCGAGATACCTGAACGCTGCACCGATGGCTGTCCCATCGCGGAGGCATGCCCGTACTTCGCGCCGCGTGTGTATCTCGATCGCCTGCGCGAGAACCCCGCGAGCTTCTCCATCGCCGCGGTCACGCTCGATCGGACTCCCGAAGGCGTGATGCGCGCGCTCGAGACGGGGCCGTATGGCCGGTGCGTGTACCGCTCGGACAACGACGCCGTCGACCATCAGGTCGTGCTCATGCATTTCGCCGGCGGGCTATCTGTGAGCCTGACGATGCAGGGCTCCTCGCACCTCGAAGGGCGCACCATCCGCATAGATGGAACGCGCGCGACGCTCCTGGCCAACGAGGCCCGCGCCGAGATGGAGATCCACGATCACCGCACCGGGACCATGGAGCGCATCGCCACGCGCAAGGGCGTCGGCGGCCATGGCGGGGGAGACGACGGGTTGATGCGCGCGTTCGTCGGCGCCATCCAGGGCGATCGCGCGGCCGTGCTCACTTCGGCGCGCGAATCGGTCGCGAGCCACCTCATGGCGTTCGCCGCTGAGCAGGCGCGGACCCAGCATGAGACGGTCGACCTGGAAGCATTTCGGAGATCGGTTTGAAGATCGGTCCGATCGAGATTCCGCCGGCTGGCGAGCGCGCCACGGGCATGTTCACGTTCGCTGGCGACGAGGGCCTGGCGAAATACCAGTGGCCGTACATCGCGATTGCCGGGCTCATGGCTGGCCCGACCGTGTTGATCCCCGCGGGCATCCACGCCGCCGAGTACACCGGGATCGAGGCGGCCATTCGCCTCGGACGGACGATCTCGCCCGAGGCCGTCCGCGGGACGATCGTCATCATTCCGCTCCTCAACCGTCCTGGCTTCTACGAACGCAGCATCTACGTCAACCCTGAGGACAACGACAATCTGAACCGGCTCTTCCCTGGCAAGGCGGACGGAACGTGGGGCGAGCGATTCGCGCATCGCCTGCTCACGGAGATCATCAGCAAGTGCGACAACACGATCGATCTCCACGCCGGAGATCTCATCGAGGATCTCGTTCCGTTCGTGATCTACCGCGAGACGCAGAACGCCGAGCTCGACCGGCGCATCGAAGCGATGGCGAGCGCCTACGGCGCGCGTTGGGCGGTGAAGAGCGCGCCAACCGGCGAGCGACCGGGGACCCTTATGGCCGTTGCGGCCTTGAACGGAATCGCGGCCATGCTGGCCGAGTCCGGCGGCCGCGGTCAGCTCATCGAAGAGGACGTCGCACGTCACGTGACCGGAGTCATGAACATCCTGCGCACGATCGGAGCGGTCAGTGGCCGCCCGGAACGCG
>JALYLL010000152.1 GCA_030774255.1 Chloroflexota bacterium
CGCAGGTGCCGGTACACGAAGTAGGTGATGACCACGAGGGGCAGCCCGACGAGGATGTACACGATGTAGGGCTCGGCGAGGCGCCGGAAGGTCGGCCCCAGAGTCGCGCCCACCGTGACCCAGAACGTCCAGTAAATGGACGCGGCCACGAAGACGGCGGGCGAGAACTGGTAGACGGGCACCTCGGCGGTCCCGGCGATGAGCGACATGACCACGCGCGCGCCGGGAATAAGACGGCCGGCCACCACCGCGATGAAGCCGTGCCGGTGAATGCGCTCGGTCCAGCGGTCGACCTGCGCCGGATCGACGTCGATCCACGTCGCGAGCCGATGCGCGACCTTCGGACCGAAGCGGCGCGCGACGAAGTACGGCACGAGCGTGCCGGCTGTCGACGCGAGCGCGCATACGAGAACGACCTGCGCGAGCTCGGGTAGGTCACCGCGCGCGCGGTAGCCGTAGAACGCGATGACGACATCGGTGGGTGCGGGGAGTGGGATGCCCGCCTCTTCGATCGCGACCACGAAGAAGAGAACCACGTACTGGTGCTCGAGCACGGCGAGGAACAGCAAGCGGATCGCGTCGCGGATGACCGGCGGCAGACTCATGCGCGGCAGAGCCTAGCGATTAGGACTAGTTTCGATTCGACGAACGCACATCGGGGGAGGTCCCATGCCAGCAAAGCGTCGTTCCACCACGTCCGCGCGCCGTTCGAGCGCGTCTCCGCGAGAGACCCCTAACTTCTTCGATCGCCTCGAGTGGCGGAACGCCGGCCCCTACCGGGGGGGACGCGTCGCCGCCGTCGCCGGCGATCCGCGGGAGCGCAACACCTTCTACTTCGGCTCGACCGGTGGTGGCGTCTGGAAGACGATGGACGGCGGCCAGTACTGGGAGAACACGACCGACGGGTTCTTCAAGCGCGCGTCCGTCGGCGCGATCGGCGTCGCGCAGGCCGACCCCAACGTGATCTACGTCGGCATGGGCGAGAGCTGCATCCGCGGCAACGTCTCGCACGGCGACGGCGTGTACCGCTCGACTGACGCGGGCCAGACCTGGACGCATCTCGGACTCGAGGACACGCGCAACATCGCGAAGGTCCGCGTCCACCCCGAGGACCCGGACACCGCGTACGTCGCCGCCCTCGGTCACGCACACGGTCCGAACACGGAGCGGGGGGTTTTCCGGACGCGGGACGGCGGCAAGACCTGGAAGAAGGTCCTCTATCGGAGTGAGACGGCCGGCGCCTCCGATCTGTCGATCGACCCGAACAACCCGCGCATCATCTACGCGTCGTTCTGGGAGGCCATTCGGCGGCCGTGGGAGCTTGTCTCCGGCGGACCCGGCAGCGGGCTCTTCCGCTCTAACGACGGCGGCGATACCTGGACCGAGATAAGCCGCAACAAGGGCCTTCCCAAGGAAATGCTCGGCAAGATCGGCGTCTCCGCGTCGGCCGCGAGGTCAGGCCGCGTCTATGCGATCGTCGAGGCGGAGGACGGCGGAATCTTCCGCTCGGACAACTTCGGCGAGACCTGGGAGCGGGGGAGCGAGGACCGCAACCTCCGTCAGCGCGCCTGGTACTACCACCACATCTACGCGCACCCGACCGATCCCGAGACGGTCTGGGTCCTCAACGTCTCGGCGTGGCTCTCGAACGACGGCGGAAAGACCTTCCAGGAGCAATCGATCCCGCACGGCGATCACCACGACCTCTGGATCGACCCGAAGAATCCTGACCGGATCATCAACGGCAACGACGGCGGGGCCGTCGTGACGCAGAACGGCGGCGAGAGCTGGTCGTCCGTCTACAACCAGCCGACGGCCGAGTTCTACCACGTGCTCACGGATACGCAGACGCCGTATCGCATCTACGGCGCGCAGCAGGACAACACCACGATGACCGTGCCGAGCCGCTCCGCCATCGCCGGCATTACGGCAGCCGACAGCTTCGCGGTCGGTGGGGGAGAGTCCGGCTACATCGCGGTCCGCTCGGACGATCCGAACGTGGTCTTCGCGGGCAACTACCAGGGCATCCTCACGCGCTTCGACCGTCGCACCGGGCAGGCGCGGAACATCATGGTTTGGCCCGAGTCGAGTGCCGGCGAGGGCGCGAAGGACGTGAAGTACCGCGTGCAGTGGACCGCCCCGACCGTCCACTCGCCGCACGATCCCAACGTGCTCTACCACACCGGCAACTACGTCTTCCGCACGACCGACGAAGGGACCACGTGGGAGCGGATCAGCCCGGACCTCACGCGCAACGACAAATCGAAGCTTGCGCCATCCGGCGGTCCGATCACGAAGGACAACACCGGCGCGGAGTACTACTGCACGATCTTCGCCTTCGCCGAATCGCCGGTCGAGCGCGGCGTGCTGTGGGCCGGAAGCGACGACGGCCTGATCCACGTTTCGCGCGACGACGGCAAGACCTGGAAGAACGTCACGCCCGCCGCGATCCGGCCGTTCTCGCTCGTCTC